>PGTJ01000010.1 GCA_002794515.1 Phototrophicales bacterium | reverse complement strand
GATGAGCGTGGTGTGGCGTGGAATGATCCCGATCTGGCGGTGGATTGGGGCATCGATTTTGCGCCATTGCTCTCTCCACGCGATGCACAAAATCGATATTGGCGCGATATTCCCGCCAATGAGCGCCCCACATAAGTCACATCCTGCCCAAAAAACCCGCCAGCCAGCGCATGGTGTCGATGGCGCTTTGCGGGTCTTGTTCGCCACTCATCAATTGGCGTTCAATATCATCTTCACGGCGGATGAGCGTGGATTTACTGCGATAATCCGCCATTGTGCTGATGAGTTCTGCCAACTCGCGCAAATCTTTGGCGAAGACCTCGCGTTCTTGTGCGGTTAAATCGTTGGCACGGTTGGCGATCTCCATCTGGAAGGTCGGCACATCAAAATCGAGCGGGCGGTTATTGATGGGATCAAACGAATCGGAGAGCATTTGTAACAGGGTGAATGCGCCATTGACCATCATCGCCACTTCTGATAAGGTGCGCTTGCCCAAAAATTTGCGAATAGCGATGGTTGTCTGCACAATACCGCGCAATGTTTCGAGCTGGCGCTTGTTCTCGAACGACTTTTCGATGAATTGCAAGCGTGATAGGGGTTGTGTGAGCATGTATCCACGCCACCACGATAAAAAGTGATTTTGCAGGGTGTTGCTCCACGCCACTGTTTCTTGTAACTCGATGATGAAATCTAACGGCGGTGCATCATCACTTTGGGTTTCGAGCATCGCCTGAATGCGTTTGAGGAATGTCTTCTGAAGTGGCTCTTGGCGCAACTCGCTGGTTAGTTTATGCAGTTTGCGTAATCCTTCTAGGGGCAGTTGTATCCCTGCATTTTGTTGGAATAACCGCCCCAAATACTCGATGATCATCTTGCCTGCGGTGTTTTTCCATTCGTATAATCCGCCTAATTGATACAAGATAGTGGTGATTTCTTGCGTGCTGAGGATGGTCGCCTCTTGTAAGCGTGTCAGCGAGCGAATGATAGTCTCTGGCGCGATTTGCCCCGACAGATACAGGGTGTTCAGATATGCCAATAATTGGGCGTGGTCTTGATGGGTGAGCTGATAACATAGGTGAATGAACAGGCTTTCATCATCGGCATTCACCGTATGCACGAACAGGGTATGAACACTTTCTTCGCTCAGCCATGATGTGCTGGCATCGAGCAAGGTATGGATTAATGTAGACGGCTTAAAATCGGGGATGAGGTAGGTGAATGACTCTTCTTCACCATATAATGCCCAAATGTAGGCGATAATTTCTGGGGTGAAGATCATCGCCACTTTGGGGTTTGTTGGGGCATATTTTAGGGCATGTGATAATGCCAAAATGCCCAAATCACGCCCCGTCTCGATGCTTTTGGCGACCGCTTCGGGGTCGAATGTGCTTAATGCGATGCCGATAGGTGGGTTTAGCGCCGAGATGAATGGCGGGTCATTGAGCATATCCAACACCAAATCACATGCCCGTTTGAGGGCGAAATTCAACAGGCGCACGCCCAAGGTGCCATCGTCATGGGCGCGAATTTGTGCTAATCGGATGCCCTCGCGCAGAATATCATTCAGTTGATAACTCGCGGGTTCTCTGGCGATTAACCGAAGCCATTCCATGATGCTCTCGCTATCGCTCTGTGTGACCACAATTTGCAACGAAGCGCGTGCCGATGCCCATAAATAGGGCAACCATTTATCATCAAAAGCGACCGACAGCGCCGTGCGCCCAAAAAAATACACGGCATCGGGTTCTGTTGTTAGCCATTGGTCGAGTTGTGCGGTGATGACGGGTTCGACTTCGGGGATATCGCTCATAAAATGGAGCAGATAAGTGATTGCCTGACTATCCCGTTCCGTCAGGGCATATCGCAATAATTGTTGGATATTGCTTCGATCGAAGATCATCATGTTGCGTTCCCACCACAATTGACAAGATTAAATATCGCGTACACGCCGAATGAATTCGAGGCTCTCTAAACGGCGCTCCAATAAAAAGCCGATGTATCCGAGTAACAGGCGTTCCACCTCATGATGGATTTTCGGCGTGACCTGTAAATTCCGCACGAGGCGATACTCGCTACGTTGCAGGTGACGGAGCAATTTTAACCCCTCCATACTGACAGGAATTGCGCCTGTCGTCAAGTGTTGGGCATTCGGGGCAACGACACCGCCATCGGCATGGCTGAAGAATTGGTCTTGGGCGATGATTGTCTCGTGTGTGATAACGCATTCGGTGAGTTCGGGGCGAAATCCAACCATATCCAACATGTGAATTTCAAAATAACGCACCACGAGGCGCGGGTCGGGGTCATCGCATAGGCGTTGAAAAGTAGCTAAGGTCAAATCGTATAACAGATGCAAATTTTGGTCGCCATCAAAGGTGAATTTATCGACCAATTCGGCGATATAATTGGCATATGCGCCCGCTCGTAAATCTTCGCGCAGGTGCAAAAACGGGTTGGTCATCTCCACTTGGGTCAGGATATCGATATCGCGCCCTTTGCTGATGAGCATATCGGCGCTAGTGAATAATTCCACATGACCCGTTTTGGTGCTAATTGGTTTGCGTGCGCCTTTGGCGATCACGTCTAATTTTCCGTGTGTTGGCGATAAAATGGTGATTAAGCGGTCTGCTTCGCCAAAATCACGCCGTTTGAGGATGATAGCCGATGTGCGAAAACTGCGTTCAGAAGAAGCCATAGGTGTTATTTGTGCAAATCAATGCCACTAAAGCCCAATGGGAGCAGGTCTTTGAGCGGGAGGTCATGATGAATTGTGCCGTTCATATCGGCGATAATGACGCGCAGATGCGGGGCAAATTCATAGAGCATCTGCCGACAAATGCCACATGGCGAACCGCCCCCACGGGTGACAACAGCTATCGCCACAAAATCGCGCACCCCTTCACTGACGGCTTTGACCAGCGCGGTGCGTTCGGCACAAATGCCTGCGGGGTAGGTGGCATTTTCGACATTACAGCCTGTGAATATTTGACCATCTTGTGCCAAAAGTGCCGCCCCGACCTGATAATTAGAATAAGGGGCGTAAGCCCGTTGGCTGGCGGTGATGGCTTGGTTTATCAACTGTGGTATATGGATGTCGGTCATAAATATGCTCTTATTGGCTTAGGCGATGCTATGGGTATTATCAGGATTCGGCGTAGGGGTTGTGTCTTCTTCTGTCAGCCCATCGGCATCGATTGGCTGTGGGCGTTTGTGAACCACATCCACTTTACGGATGCGGCGTCCATCTACTGATAGCACCTTGAGGGTGAGTTCATTGAGTTGTATTTCTTCATCCACCAGGGGAATGCGCCCCAGATGTGAATAGATAAACCCGCCGAGTGTGTCATTATCATCGGTCGGCAAATCGACATCGAGCAAATCGTTAAAATCATCGAGGTCAATGCTGGCATCCACCACATAATGGTCATCATCAATGCGTGTGTATTCTTCTTCTTCATCCACATCGTATTCATCTTGGATATCGCCGACAATCTCTTCGATTAAGTTTTCGATTGTCACCATGCCCGCTGTGCCACCATATTCATCCACGACAATTGCCAGATGAATTTTTTGGGTTTGCAAGTCTTTGAGCAATTCATCGGCGCGTTTGGTCTCTGGCACAAAATAAGCGGGACGCATCATTTGTTTGATAGTCATGGGTTGTTCATCTTCACGCGCCCAATAGGCGAGCAAATCTTTGGCATATAGCAACCCACGAATATTATCTAAGTTATCTTCATACACTGGTATACGCGAAAAGCCCGTGCTGATGAACAACTTGCCCGCTTCATCAAGCGTGCGATTGATCTCGATGGCAACAATATCAATGCGTGGCACCATCACCTCGCTGACATACGTCTCGCCCAATTGTAGCACCGAGTAGATCATCTCTTTCTCTTCATCTTCAATCGTCCCGCCTGTATGCCCCGCTTCGACCACCGTCATAATCTCTTCTTCGGTGATGGTGTTCACTTTGCCTTCGCTTTTGAACAGCGCAGAGAGCAGGGTGCTGAGCTTGAGCATCATGAAGACCATCGGGCTGAACACAGTCAATAAGACGCGCATGATGGTCAAAGAAACATTCGCCAGCAGATTAGCATATCGACTGCCAACCGATTCGGGGACGATATTGCCCAGTGAAATGGATAAAAATAAGGTGATAGCGAGTGTGGTGATGTAAATTAAAATAGGGGCTATGGCAGGGGCATCGGCAATAATCGGATTCGCCACATTTTGGATGGTTAGGCTGGCGATGATGAAATGAAATACCCCTGTGGCTGTTTGATAGGTGATGAGCAGGTTTTCTGAACCTGCCATATTGAAGGCTTTGATGCTGACGCTATTATAGGCTTCTGCCCAGTCCCGCACTTTGGGCGCTTTGGTGTTGGTGACGGCGGCATATGCCAATGTGACCAATGCTTGAATCGCAATCACACCCAATATGCTGGCTAAACCAGCGATACTATCGTCCAAGTTTTATCTATCCTTCTACTGATGATGGCAATTAAATACACGCAAACAGCCTTATCAACACCCCACAAGAGCGGGTATCGTGGTTTTGCGCGGCGCTTTTTACACTGAGGAACGTCTTTTAACACGGTCTTGGATAAATCCAATACTCATTAACAGATTGATTATAGTCTACCATCCCTTACACACTCTTGCAAGTGAACCGTCTATCAGAAAAAAGTTAAATTTGCGCTTTTGCGAATCTCAAAAATCGCTACAATAGTAGGTATATATTGGCAACGTGTGAGATAAGGTGCTTTATGGCATACGGGCGGTTAGATGTATTTTATCCCAGTGGGGATTTTGCAACGTACCTATTAGATGGTTCTAGTGTTTCTGTAGGGCGTTCTGCGGGATGTACCATCGTCCTCGATACCGATACCATCTCGCGCTATCATTTCAGCATTACTTATGATGGTAGAGAGGTTAAAATATCCGATATGGACTCTGCCAATGGCACATTTGTCGATGGTGTGCAATTGGCGGCAAATGAATCGCGGGTATTGCTCGGTGGTGAAGAATTGCAAATCGGGCATCTGCGGATGATTTATTATGCCCTCAATGAAGACCCCACCACATTTGTTGATGTTGCCCCCGAAGAGACTCAACGTTACGACCGCCCCGATGTCGGATTTTCGATGGAAGTGTATGGCTCAGAAATTGCTGTTCCACCCGGATCTTATACTACTATCGAAATTAATCTGACCAATATGACCGCCGAAGCGCATAATTACATCATTGAAGCCACGGGTTTGCCAGAAGGGTGGGGCAAGTTCAATCGTCCATCAATCGCACTAGAACCAGATGAAACGGGGCAAATCATCTATAGTGTTAAACCATTGCGCCAAAGCACCAGCACGCCCGGTGATTATCCCATTACCTTCACTATCACTCAACAAGATAATCCAGAAAAGAAATTAGAAGGTGGGGTGAGTGTTCGTATTTTGCCTTATAGTGGCTTTGGTGTCGCACTCGCTAATCCACATTTGCAAGATGACGAGTCGTTCCGTTTATTTCTGCTCAATCAGGGCAGTATAGCTTTGCCATTGACCATCAGTGGCTATTCGGCTGATGATGCCTTGCAATTTCATATTCAACAAACCCAAGTCTCATTGGCACCCGGTCAACGTATGGAGGTGCGCGGGACTATCAAGCCCAAGCAACGTCGTCTGTTTGGGCAACCACGCCAGCACGATTTTGATTTGCGCGTCAAATCCCGCGATATTGCCGCCTTTCTGACCGCCGTCCCCGCCCATTATACCGAAAAAGCCATTCTCCCTGCTTGGGCGGCATATGCTGTCGCAGGTGTCGGGGCGATATTCACCCTTCTTCTGGTGGGATTGCTCATCATCCTCGCACAACCCGCCTCTTCTGAACCGCAAATTTTGCGCCTCGATGCCGAAAAATCACAAGCCATAGCGGGTCAGATTGTTCGTTTGAATTGGCAGGCAAAAGATGCCATCAGTTATGATGTGCGTGTGAATAATGTCCCCATCCAGACCAATATCTCCGCTCAGACCACACAATGGGATTTTGACACCTTTGGTTATCAGGGCATGGTGCAAGTCGAACTTGTGGCGCATAATGGTGATAAATCGACATCACAAGTTCAAGAAATCCTCGTTCATCCTAAACTGGTGGTCAATCATTACACCATCACTCCAAACGTCCTCATCCGTAATGTGATACAAACCGTCACATTGCGTTGGGATGTCTCTGGGGCGCAATCGGTGACGATTAGCAACATCCCCACCATGCCACAACAAGCCCCTGTTCAATCGGCTGGTCTGGCGACGAATTCGGAATTATCGGTCTCGATTTTGCCCGATGTCCAAAGCGATACGCTGTTTTTGCTCTCTGTTCAAGATGCGCTGGGTAATAGTTATTCAGAACGCCCAGATTATACAATAGCCGATGCCGAGTGTTTTACGGTTGACACACTCATCCAAACCCGTGCCTTTCCGCGCCCTGATAGTCAGGTGATACAAACGTATGAAGCATCTAATTCGCGTATTGTGGTCGATGGGCGCGATGCCAATACTGAGTGGTTGCGTGTCCCCCTAACAGGTGGTGCATCGGCATGGGTGAAAGCCATTCATGTGCAGTGTGGTTTTAACCCAGCCGATTTGCGCCTTGTGAGTTTGCCTGTGGTCACGGCAGAGCCGACCATCACGCCCATCACATCCGTGCCGACTTCTGTGCCTAACACATCTGTGCCGACTGTTATAGCCACGACACCCGTGCCGACCTTTACACCCATCACACCCACACTCGCGCCCACCAAGACCTTGCCACCATCAACCAATACGCCAATCGCCTTATCGCCATCTGGCACGAGAACACCATAACCTATGATGCGTTTTATTGGTTCTCTATTGGTTGGTTTATTGATTGGTGCGGTCATTGGCGTGATATTAGGGTGGGGTGTTTTTGCAGATTTGCCGACTGATGTTCCCCCAGCTAGCCTCGCCCCACAGTATCAGGAAGAATACCTCTTGATGGTGGCGGGCGGTTATTGGGAAAATGCCGATATTTTAGGCGCATTTGAACGTCTACAGATGCTTGGTGTGCAAAGTGTCCCTCAATTTGTCCAAGATGTGACCGAAAAGTACATCACCACTTCGCGCTCGGTGGATGAGATTTATCTTCTGGTGGCATTATCTGAAGGCTTTGGTCGCCTTACGCCGATTATGCAACCCTATCGTCAGGTGAATATTCCCCCAAGCTCATGACCGATTACGATTATCACGAAACCCAAGCCCGCCGACGGCTTCGCAGTCGGTATGACCGCCCACGTCGCTTTGTGTCGTGGACGGGGTTATTTTTAGGGATGTTGATTGGCGCGATTGGTGTGTTTTATCTCACCCGCGATATCATCCCTTTTTCCAAAACAGACATCCCTTTTTTGCCCAAACCCGATGTCGCCCCGTGGCAACTTTCGGCAGATGCCAAAAATGCCTATGTGGTGGCGATCATCCTCGATTACGCCCATAATGGTGATTTGCAACGCACCATCCAACGCCTTGTGGATTTGCGCTTGCCCACCGATGACCCCATCCAAGCCGTTGCTGATATTGCCTGTCAATTGGCGACATCGCCTTATATCAGCACCAATAGCGGGGTAGATGCCGTCCGTGCTATGATACAATTTTATAAATTACAAAATAAACGGGGATGTGCCGATGATTTGCCCCTATTAACACAAAACGAGCCGATTATCGTCACGATGGTGTTGCCAACACCCACCTTGCCACCGCCACCGACCAAAACACCCGAACCGAATATCACCGTCCCCGATAATAGCACTCCCACACCCACGCGCACACCCTTCGTCCCGCCGACTGCACCGCCCGCCACGTTTGAATTGGTGATTGCCAATACATTTTGTGATACGCGCCTATCGGGCATCATCGAAGTGCGGGTGATTAATCGCAATGGGGTGGAACTACCCGCCCAACCGATACGGGTGCGCTGGGACGGTGGCTCTAGCACCTTCTATACAGGCTTAAAACCAGAGCGTGGCTTGGGCTATGCCGATTTTCAGATGGAACAGGGACGGGCTTATACCATCGAAATGCCCGCCCTGTCTAATCCATCCACCACACCGCTCACGGCGACACCGTGTTTCACCGATGATAATCAGCCTGCCGTGCTATCGTATCGGGTGGTGTTTCGCGGGTCGTGATCACCAGCTATATTGCACAGTGTAGCGGATAATGCCCTCACCATCAGGTGGTAAGGTGAGGCGAAATTCGATATTTGCCGCATCGGTTTGGGTATAGTCCATATTGGCATTCAAGATTTGCCAATTGCTCCAACGGAAGAGGCGTTCTGGTACGCGCACTTCTGCCGCTTCAGATGATTTGCGATTCCGCAGTTTGATTTCAATCGATTCTTGCAATACCTTTTCGCCGATCAATTCAAAATGTGTGGGTGTGCGTTCCCCGATAATATCAAACGCTTTGCCCAAATAAATGGTCACTTCCTCACCTTTGGGGGTGTGTTTAATCTTATTCTCGCCGATGAGCAATGCCGCCCCATCGACATCTTCCTGATACACACGAATGTCGCCTGCGGGTAAATCGGCATCGATGCCATCTTTTGTGGTGCTGAATTGCAGATAAACTGCCGCCCGTAACTTTTCGGTGAGCAAATACCGCTCGAGATCGGGTTCATCTGCATGACGATAACTAAAGCGGTCTGAGTTTTCTTTTGAACACACAAAATAGGTTTTGGCGGGGACATGTTGGGCTATGACGAATTCGATTTGTTTGATTTCGTTATTTCTAATGGTTGTCAAATATGGGACATCATACAGTTTATATTCAAATAAATCGCGTTGTTCAACATTCTCAAAGTTGTCATCTGATCTCATCATAAACTTAGTGTTGGCGTATCTTCTCACAAAAGACAAAGTCTGTTGTTGTGGGATGATACTGATTTCGCCCCCTATACATTTGAGTTTGCTGTTGTGGTATGTTGTCCCACTGTGATTTTCGATGGTTATCCAACCGTTCAGATTTAGGTGTTGGTTGCCACGCGCTAAAAGCACATTATAGGTAGCATTCCATGTCATGTTATGGGTCAGATAGGTGAGTTCAATCTCGTGTTCACCCGCCTGATTGGCAAAGATTGACCACCGTAATGTGGGGCGGGTGATCAATCCATCGGGCAAGGATGGAAATTGCATATCACGCAGATTCGCGCTCTGTAAAACAGAGAGCTGACCATGTTCATGTTGCAAAACAATCTGATTAGCGGCATTCAACAATTTGCCCGTGTAGACCGTGCCATCTTCTGCGGTGACGGTAATCGTTTCATCGATAAAACGGCGTAATAAGGCTTCACTGCTGACCAAATCGTATACATAATTTTGTTCCAGCACTCGTGTGCCATCTGGGTCGGTGAGCGAGACAAATTTGACTGTTTCGGGCTTAATCGATGCGGCGACATCGGTAAAATTGACGATATTTATCCCCTTATCCAATGTTAATTTGCGCCGTTCACGTATCAAACCCGTCCCTTGATAAACCGTCAGCATTAAGCGTGTGTGGTGTGTCATCTTTATTATCTCTGTTCTTCATATCAATACGATAATGATTATTATAAATCAAAAAAGGTGGCACATGACCACCTTTTGTTGTATTTATACAATTGCTTCTACCAGCTATATTGCACGGTGTAGGTCAGCACCACCTCGCCACCTGCAGGCACTTGCACGCGGAATTCGATAGTCGCCGCATCGAGGCGGGTGAATTCGGCGGTTTGTCCGTTCACAGTGGCGCTCAGGATTTGCCAATTGCTCCAACGGAACAGGCGCTCTGGCACACGAATTTCCACACTGCCACTGTCTTTGCGGTTACGCAAGGTGATCTGATACGTCTCTTGCATCACTTTATCCGAGATCAGGCGGAAATCGGTTTGGATGCGTTCGCCGACCAAATCGAAGGCGTTGCCCAAATAGATATTCACCTTTTCGCCTTTGGGGGTGTGGTCAATTCGGTTTTCGCCGATGAGCAGTGCCGCACCATCCACATCTTCTTGATACACCCGTACACGACCTGCGGGCAAATCTGCGCCGACACCATTTTCATCCCCTGTGCTGAATTC
This sequence comes from Phototrophicales bacterium, assembly GCA_002794515.1. Lineage (GTDB taxonomy): Bacteria > Chloroflexota > Anaerolineae > Aggregatilineales > Phototrophicaceae. The sequence continues at coordinate 9,121 of PGTJ01000010.1, read as the reverse complement.
CAGATAATTCTTCACATCGGTGATGCCTGTGAAGCCATAATAGGTGTCGGTGATAGGGGCATAATAACCATACCACGCATCACTGGCATCATACACATAATAGGTGTTGGCAGGGACGTTGGTGCTGGTCACAAATTCAACTTGTTTGGTCTCGTTGTTGCCGACTGTCACTGGGCGACCAATTTCATACAGTTGATATTCATAAAATTCGCGTTGTTGCACTTGTGGTGTGGCGGTTGGCACGGCACGCATTTCCATCGCCGTGTCCATATAGGCGAATTCGTCATAAGTTGGCAGGCGATTGACATCCCCCGCGATGAGTTTCACTTGGGCATCCCGATAGGTTGTGCCACTGGTATTGGAGAGCGTCACCCAACCATTCAAATCGAGATTGCTGTTATCTGGCGCGAGTAAAATGTTGTAATCTGCCGTCCATGAGATGCCACCTGTGAGGTAAGTCAGCTCTATCTCTTGTTCGCCCGTTGTGGCGCTATTCACCAACCAGCGCAAGGTGGGGCGGGTGATGAGACCATCGGGCAGGGCGGGGAATTGAATATCACGCAAATTAGCAAAACTCAATACGACCACTTGCCCATTTTCGGTTTGTAGGATGATGTTATCGCCACCACTAAGCAATGTCCCCATATACACCGTGCCATCTTGGGCGGTGACGGTGACAACTTGGTCGATAAAACGACGGGTGAGCGCATATACATCGACCAAATCGTACACATAATTTTGTTCCAAGACGTATGTGCCTTCGGGGTCTGTGAGTGATAAAAAGCTGACGGATGTGGCATCAATTGATGAGGCGACATCGGTGAAATTGATGGTATTCAAGCCTGTGTTCAGATTAAAACTACGGCGGTCACGCACCAGCGCTGTCCCTTGATTATAGACAGTGAGCGCGACGGTTGGTTCGGGTTCATCAGTGGCGTCTTCTTGTGCCGATGCCGAGAATGCCCCTAGCATGAGCATGGCGAGCAACACGGCGAATAACGAGAACTTTTTGAACATACACAACTCCTTTTGACGTGCATTTCGGTCACTGATGATTAAGACGTTGCTGATGGCGGATTTGTTCCGACAATTTCTCGGATCTTTTCGGCGATGAGGCGCTTGCCTTCGCCCTCTTCCAAATGCCTGCCAAGTGCTTTTTTAGAGAATATCTTCTCGCCATTGACGATAATCTCAAATACACCCCCACTTAATGGCACGAGTTGCCATGTGCGGATGTAATATTCCAATTCGCGTTCGGTCAACACTTCTTCCGTCAGACTGACGGCGCGAGGGGCGTAATTTCAAGTGGCACAATATTCGATGATGATATCTATCAAGCTGAGTTGCATGGTGATTGTTCCTTTCTGTGATAGCTAAAACGCATATGACATTGTAGACGACATGTGTGCTTGATGCTAGCCGTCCATTACGGATAGCATCGTGTGATTTGATGTAATGGCGGACACCAGCCAAGCGTATATCCGCCAGCAGAAACGACTTATGCAGGGTCGAGTTGATAAATCGTCTTTTCGACCAATTCGACTGCATTCGCCAATGTTTGCCTATCAAATGCCAATTTTGCCCCTGCCGTGCTGAATAATTCGGGCAATTTGACTGTCCCGCCCAATGCCAACGCCCGGCGATAATCACCCAATGCGCCAGTTTGGTTGATGAGCGAATTGCCCCATACCTGCACTGCGCCCAATTGTGCCAGACCATATTCGATATAATAAAATGGCAATTGGTAGATATGTAATTGCCTGCGCCAGCGATTGCCCAAATATGTTTCTAAGCCTGTGTAATCAATCCCGACCATGTATCGACCCCATAATTCTGCCCATTGATCATCACAAGCGGATGGATCCGTGGCGAGGTCGTGATTGGTGTAAATCCAATGTTGGAACATATCCACCACCGACATATATCCCCAGAAGGTGATGATCCCCTCCAAGTGTTCGACACGGGCGCGATTAGCATCGGCATCGTCATAAAATCCGCCATTGGCTTTATTCAGATACGGCGCACCGATGAGTTCCATCGCCATAGAAGCCACCTCGGCAAACTCCATCGGCACATCTTTTTGTTGGGCATAAGGCAAATTGGCGCTCTCGAAGGCGTGGAAGGCATGCCCCCCTTCATGCAACAAGGTCTGAACATCATCATGCACCCCAACGGCATTCATGAAGATGAACGGGCGCTTGATATTGGGATAATAGGTGCAATAACCACCGGGCGCTTTGCCCTTGCGGTTATCTAAATCGAGCAACGACTCGTGCATCATGGTGTGATAATACGCCCCCAATTGCGGGTCTACACGGTCGAAGAGGGTTGCCATTGTATTTTCCAGTTCTGCGACTGTGGTATACGGCTTGAGCGGTGGGCGGTTATCGGGGTCGACCAACAAATCCCACGGGCGCAAGGTATCGACACCCAACCGTTGGCGCCGCCGTTCATATAATTTCGCCGCCACTGGCACGACCACTTCTTCGACCGCTTGATTGAAGGCAATCGCATCATCGGGTGTGTAATCAAACCGATGCTTGAGTTGCCATTGATATGCCCGATAATCGCTCATGCCCGCATGTTGATACATCTGCTTGCGGATGTTCATGAACTTGCGCCATAAGTCGTCTAGCATCGGTTTGTCTTGTAGCCGACGTTCTTCTGCCATGCGCCAAATTTGTTCACGCCGATTTCGATCTGCTTCTTTGAGCGTGAGTTGCACTTGGGGCAGGGTGATCTCTTCACCATCCCACACAATCGTCTGTGCGCCGATGATTTTATCATATGTCATGCTCAATTCGCCCTCTTCGCTGATAAGGGGCAAATTCTCTTCGCGGAATAATGCCACATCGGCGCGGATATTCCGCATGGGTATCGCCAATTCTGGCACATCTAACCCACTTGCCAGCAATTTGCGTTTGAGCGCATCTTCATTCATCAACAACACGGGATAAATCTCATTCAAAAATTTCTTGTAACGTCTTTCGGCGATTTCATCGGTAGTATCCACCGTTGTCGCCACATATAACTTCGCCCCCACTTCGCCCGCAAAATCGGCAATGCGCGACCAGTCTGCTAACCAGTCATGGACATTGGTCGGCGATAAGTCTCGATTCATCAATTCGGTATACAATGGAATATAATGGTCAGCATCCCAATCGAAGGCATCTTCGCTGTGGGCGGGTAATGGATTTGGCATCAGGTCAAACGCTCCTTTTGAAAAAATTTAATTGGTCAAAATAAATTATAGCATGAAATAGGATAAAAATGATGACGTTTCAAAATCAAGTTTGGCTGATAACAGGCGGTGCGGGCGGTATCGGCATCGAGACCGCGAAGCTGTTGATTGGCGCAGGGGCGCGGGTCATGTTATGGGATATTCATCCAGATGCCCTCGAAGCGGTCGCCGAAAAAATCGGCGCAGATTGCGCGGTGGTCGATTGTACCGATTATGACCAATTACAAAATGCGGTGCAATCTGCCAAAAGCACCTACGGCATGATTCACGGTGTGGTGCATTGTGCTGGCATCCTGCATACAGGCATGTTTTTGGATCTCTCGCCCACCAAAATGGCGAATATCGTGCGCGTGAACCTGACGGGTACGGTGAATGTCGCTCATGCGTGTTTGCCATACCTCATCGAATCGGCTGGACATCTCATCTTGTTGGGGTCTATATCGGCATTTCAGGGTGCGCCCGAATTTGCCACGTATGGCGCGACCAAAGCCGCCGTGTATAATCTCGCCCAAGCCTTGCGCGTGGAATTGACGGGCAAGGGGGTGCATATCGGTGTGGTATCGCCTAATTTTGTCAATACCAATATGCTCAACCCCGAAAATCGGGCGAATGGGGCGATGACCCGCTCAAAATCGATATTCCTCAAAATTTACGAAGCCGATGAAATCGCACGGGCGATTATGCGTGGAATCCAGAAACGCCGTTTCAATATTTTCACCGATTGGCGTGGTGCGCTGATTTATTACATGAGTCGGTATTCGGCATGGTCGGGATATTTCCTCACACTTAAGACATGGCGCGATGCCCAAAAGCGCGTACAATAGGGGATATTTTGGCTATAACATAAGGATAATCACATGCAAAAACTCTCCATCGGCATCATCGGCGCGGGGGCGACAGGCATCGCCGCCGCCTGGGATTTGAGCCGTGACGGTCATGATGTGACGATTTACGAGGCGGGCGCGGAATTGGGCGGACTCGCCGCGGGCTTCCGTGATGATCATTGGGCGTGGTCACTGGAAAAATTTTATCATCACTGGTTCGAGACAGATACCGACATCCGCGCCTTATTGACCGAGATGGGCTTGTGGGATAATGTGATATTCCCGCGCCCCAAGACCAGCTTTTGGATAAACGGCAAAATTTACCGCTCAGAAATATCGCCATCGGCATTATTTTTGCCCCAATCGCCCATCGCAACCCTGCGGATGGGCTTATTTGGTGTGTATCTCAAGCTCATCAAAGACGGCACATTCCTCGAAAAATTCACCGCCCACGACTGGATGCGTCACCGCATGGGCGAAGAGGCATATGGCAAATTTTTTAAGCCCTTGCTCATTGGCAAATTCGGCGACCAATATCAAACGGTCAATATGGCGTGGATGTGGGCGCGGGTCAAGGCGCGGTCATTACGACTGGGCATTTACAAAGGGGGATTTCAACAGGCGTTGAATGATATGGGCGATAAAATCCGTGCATACGGGACGAAAATCCACCTCAACAGCCCCGTCTCGGCGATAGATGTTCAGGTGCGAAAACCACGCCTACAAGTGAATGGCGAATGGCACACATTTGACCGCGTACTCAGCACCACATCACCCAGTTTACTGCTCAAATTGGGTGGAGATGCCCTCCGCAATACCGATTATGGCGCACAAGTGGCGAACTTAAAGAGCATCGGCTCGATATGTGTCATATTCGCTCTTAAACATTCGCTCCTCACCGATGGCACATATTGGCTCAATTTGCCCGCCACCAGCCCCGATAAAGCGCAAAGCCAGTTCCCATTTTTGGCGTTGGTTGAACACACCAATTGGATGGATAAAGCCCATTATAATGGTGATGTGCTGATTTATTGTGGCGATTACGTCCCCGCCGACCACGAATACTTCCAAATGGATGAATCGGCGCTCATCGAGCGGTTTGCACGGGTATTGCCCACCTTCAATAACGATTTTAAGCCCGATTGGATTCGCAAAGCGTGGGCATTTCGTGCGCCATATGCCCAACCAGTGCCTGGGATTAATCATAGCCACAACATCCCCGCCATCAAAACGCCGTTGGATGGTGTATATTGGGCGAGCATGAGCCAAGTCTATCCCTGGGATCGTGGCACAAATTTCGCCGTCGAGATGGGACGGCGCGTGGCACGGCTCATGACCGAAGGATGAGCATTGTGCCATACCGTGTCATATTGATATGCGTGTTGATGGGCGCGTATTTGCTCACCTTTAATGATCGCATCCAAAGTGCCGATGGCTATGCCATCCTCGTCACCGCCCAAACGGGGAATATCAATATCATGGGCGCGGTGGATTATCTAATCATCCCCAAAGGGCGCATGGGGACATTCGGTCAAGATGGTGATTTATATAGCAAAAAGGGCATCACACCATCATTGGCACTTGTGCCGTTGGTGTGGCTAAACGACCTGTTGCCCGATGCGCCTCTACAAGCCACTGCCCATTTATTCAACAGCATCATCAGCACACTGACGGCGTTGGTGTTGTTCGATGTGGTCATGCGCTTGGGATATACCAAACGCACGGCGTTCATCATCGGTTTGATGTTGGGGTGGGGGTCGTTGTATTGGGTGTATACACAAACCCTGTTCGCCGAGCCGTTGGCAGGCTTGTTGATCGTGGTGATTGTGCGGATGATGCTCTCGCCAACAGCCCCGTTAGCCGACTTGCAAAAACGACCTGCCAGAGGCTTTGAGCCTCTGACGCTTGCTATGGGCATCTTGCTCGGTTTGTTGGCGGGCATCAACCTAACGTATATCGCCTTCATCCCAATTTTTGCTATCTATCAGTTTATTCGCACACGCCGTGTATCTGACCTGATGGTCATGGGCATGGGCGCGGTGCTGACCATTGCTATCCTTGTCGGGATGGTCAATTTGTCGCGCTATGGCGAACTCACCGAGACGGGGTATAAATTCGGCGAAGGCGAGGGATTTTCTACCCCGTTATTCACTGGGCTATACGGTTTGTATCTCAGCCCATGGCGGGGGATGATATGGTATATGCCGTTGATATGGCTCGTGCCGATGGGCTTATGGCTGACCTATCGCAAAAATCGGGCATTAGCGGTGTGCATCATTGCCTGTGTTGTCGTGCAATCGGTCATCTATGCCCTGTGGTGGAGTTGGCACGGTGGTGTGGTGTGGGGTGCGCGATTTTTAGTGCCGATCGTCCCCCTATTCCTATTATCGCTTGCACCAGTGGTGCAATTTTCGACCCATTTATATCCGCTACGGGTGCAAAGCGCCATTCGCATCCTCATCATCGGCTTGTTTATCGTGTCTGTCTTGATGCAGTTGCTCGGCACGATGTACGATTTTAACACCCACGAAGGCACATTGTATGCCACCCACGCCGACAAATTAGATAATGCCCTGATGTATCATCCCGAACTGAGCGCCATCATCGCCAATATGACCATGCTCATCAAGGGGGAGCCGTTTCATTGGGCGTGGATGAAATACGGCGATGCCGTCATGTTGATCATGGCTATCAGCCTGTTCGTCTTGGCAGGATTCGCCACCATCATGCGTCATCGCCATATGCCCATTGTGGTGCTGATGCTGGTTGGGATTGCGATGTGTATCACTGCTATGCGGGGCGAATCGGATATTGACCGCGCCAAACGTCATGACTTACAAACAGCGTTATCACCACCTGCGCCCATCATCGCCACTACAGACGATACCCGCCTGATTAATCTGCGTGGCGTGCGGGATATTCGCACCATCTACGCGCCCACATCGCCCGATGAGCCGTTCATCGCCGATTTGTGGCATCATGCCACCGCCCATAGCGGATTGCATTGGTTTGTAACGTGGTTTAATCCTGCTAATCCTGACAATTGGATGGAGCGCGAGTTATTCATCCAACATGCTTTCGTCAAAGAAGTATGGGCTGGGGATTATCGGGCGGTATTGTTTTATCTCCATCCCCCTGCCCTCAATTGGGTCGATGCGTCTTGGATTTTTGGCGACACCATCACCCTCAGGCGATATGCCCTATTACCCGATGACGATGGGGTGTTCATCGCGCTCGAATGGGATTATGCCGATCGGTTGCCCGCTCATTGGGGATGGTTTGTGCATCTTTTAGATGCCAATGGCGTGATTATCGCCCAACAAGATCGCCTCCCATTGGGCGGATATGCCCCGCCCAATGGCGCACGAGACCACCTTTACGTGTTGACATCGGCAGAACGAGCGACATCGGCGCGAATTGGCTGGGTGGCGGATGGTGCGCTCATCCCCGTGAGCGGTGAAGATGGCATCGCATCTGACTTTATCATATTGTCGATAGCAGAGAGATAGGTCGGATTTTGTGGTGTAGTACACATAATCGTGTATCAAAATAAGAAATAGCCCTTATGTTGATATATGATGTGTTATCACCTCAAGATATGATCAATCGTATTGAATACCTATAACCCTACGGTCTTGGTGTAGATGTCACAAATATCGATGCAGGCGGTGCTGTCGGCGATACATCCATCACATCCGCTGTCGGGCTGGGTGATGCAACCATGCTCGGCGTAGCCGTCCCCGATGCGTTATTGACTCCCACATACGACACCCGCCAAATATGCCCATAAATGAAATCGGCGATGACCAACGCGCCATCAGGGGCGATGACCACATCCACAGGGCGAATCAATCCTGTGACAAACGGCTCTGGTGTATATAATGCCTGTTCTTCGGGTGTGAATGGCACGGTGAGCGGGTCTATCCGCACAATGCGCTGGCTATGGGGTGTGCCATTCCAAAATGCCACGAATAACGAATTGAACACATTGGACGGGAATTGTGACCCCGTATAAGCCACTATGCCGCGGGGCAATGTGTAATCGGGCAGGGTGAGCATATCGGCTAAAATGGTCAAACTACCCGTGCGGACGGGGCAATCTTCACAACCGCGTTCGCGCCAATACGGAAATCCGTAATTGCCCCCTTGCACCACGCGCAAAATCCGATCGCCTGCACCACTCACCATGCCGTTATCGGTGGCGTACATCTGTCCAAATGAGTCGAATGTCAGGTCATACGGGTTGCGGATGCCTTCGGCATATACCGTTTTTTCCCCTGTATGTGGGTTAATCCGCAGGATGCTGGCTTCATATGGCACAAGGGCGCTATTGCGTTCAACTTGTGGGTTGCGCGGTTCGGCGCGGTCGGTCAATGAGCCGATGCCGATATACAAATATCCATCTGGACCAAAGGTCATGCCGTTGGGTTGGTTATCAATCACCGAAAAACAACACGGCAAATCATCGATGACCAATTCGGTTGTCTCATCGGGATTAATCCGCCAAATCGCGCCACCCGATGTAGCAGATAGGCGCGAGCTGACATACAACACATCGCTATTGGGCTGAAATGCCAAGCCAATCGGCGAATAGAATGATGCCCCATATTGGCGTGATGTGCCATCGGCATTCATGACATACACCGCGCCTTCGCGTGTGCCGTTCATCAGCAGGGTGGCGTATAACCGTCCGTCATGTCCATAGGTGATTTGCATCGGCTGACCGGGGAACTTGCCGACATGTGATAGCGCATATCCATCTGGCACACGAATACGCGCCAAAAAACCCTCAATGTCATCTTCACACGGAAAATCCACACAACTCCAGCCTTCTGTCGGGCTGAATGTGGCAGGTTGGTGGATGAAAACGGTATTGTTCATCACTTGTGCAGGGGTGAGCGTCACCAACGGCGGGGTGGGGGTGATGGTCGGTGTGAATGTCGGTGATGGGGTAGGGGTGGATGTGTGGGTATTTGTTGGTGTTGGCGTGACGGATGGTGTCGATGTTGCGGTCGGTGTGGTGGTATTGGTCGGTGTCGCCGATGGTGTATATGAT
>PGTJ01000723.1 GCA_002794515.1 Phototrophicales bacterium | reverse complement strand
GCATAATGTCTGTAGCTGTTAGCACCGAAAATAGTATCGCCCTAGATACGCGTCATGTAGATGTGTTTTATGGGTCTTATCGTGCTGTGCATGATATTACTATGCCCATCTACGAGAAAAAAATCACTGCGTTTATCGGACCCTCTGGCTGTGGCAAAAGCACGGTGTTGCGTGCCTATAACCGAATGAACGATTTGGTCATTGGGGCGCGTGTTGAAGGACAAATTTTGTTTCATGGCGAAAATTTATATGGTCCCGATGTCGACCCCGTAGAAGTACGCCGTCGCATTGGTATGGTGTTCCAAAAACCGAATCCATTCCCCAAAAGCATCTACGATAATATCGCCTACGGTCCGCGTTTATTGGGTGTGCGTGATAAATCGACTCTTGATGAAATTGTCGAGGTCAGCTTGCGCCGTGCCGCCTTGTGGGATGAAGTGAAGAACGATCTAAAAAAATCGGGTTTGGCGCTCTCTGGTGGTCAGCAACAACGCTTGTG
>PGTJ01000197.1 GCA_002794515.1 Phototrophicales bacterium | reverse complement strand
GACAAGGTATGATTGCCCGCAGGCACATTGATATAACCAGAGGCATTACCAAAACGCAATCCGCTCACCGAGAGGTTGCCATTCAGATAAATATCCACGCCACTCACACCCGGAATAGCATGGACAAAGCGCAAGTAACCATTGGTTTGTGCCATGCTTGCCGAAAACACGAATGACATCAGGATAACGAGGGGGACTAAAAAGCGCATCAGTTTTTTCATAGGGGGGATTTCTCCTTGTATCAATTATCAACGAGGTCATATTGGGCATGACCAATTCATGCCCAATATTCATTTAAGAAAGGATCACGTTCCTTCTTCCCATTGGTTCAGGTACTGAATTTGCTCTTCGGTGAGGACATCAATCTGGATGCCCATCGCTTCGAGTTTGAGGCGGGCAATTTCTTTATCCACCTCTTGAGGGATGGTATACACATTGGGGGTCATGGTGCTGGCATTCAACAGCATATATTCTGCGCCAAGTGCTTGATTGGCGAAACTCATATCCATCACGCTGGCGGGATGCCCTTCTGCCGATGCGAGGTTGATTAAGCGCCCTTCGCCCAAAACGTAGATGAGCTTATTGCCCACTTGATATTCCTCAACAAACGGACGCACCAAGCGTGGGTCGCCTTTGCTGATTTGGCGCAAGCCCTTCAGGTTGATTTCGACATTGAAATGTCCCGAATTGCACACAATCGCACCATCTTTCATGACTTCAAAGTGGTGGGTATCAATCACATTAATATCACCTGTGGCAGTGACGAACACATCACCAATTTTGGCGGCTTCGCTCATGGGCATCACGCGGAAACCGTCCATCACTGCTTCGAGGGCTGGTAATGGGTCGACTTCGGTCACAATGACATTCGCCCCCATGCCACGCGCACGGCTGGCGATGCCACGACTGCACCAGCCATATCCAGCCACCACCACATTACGACCTGCTAACAGGATGTTGGTGGCGCGGATGATGCCATCGATCGTGCTTTGACCAGTGCCATAACGATTATCAAATAAGTGCTTGGTATTGCTATCATTCACAGCAATGACGGGGAACTTGAGTGCGCCGTCTTTCGCCATTGCACGCAGGCGAATCACACCTGTGGTGGTTTCTTCTGTGCCACCGATGACATATTCGAGCAATTCTGTGCGGTCTTTATGGAGCAAACCGACTAAATCTGCGCCATCATCCATCGTCATTTGCGGTTTATGATCTAACCCCGCTTTGAGATGGTCATAATAAGTCGCGTTGTCTTCACCTTTGATGGCATACACAGGAATTTCATCATGTACCACCAGCGATGCGGCAACATCATCTTGTGTGGAGAGCGGATTAGAGGCGCATAAAACCACATCTGCCCCACCCGCTTGTAGGGTACGCATGAGATTAGCGGTCTCGGTGGTGACGTGTAGACATGCCGAAATACGCACACCCTTGAGGGGTTTTTCGCGTTCAAAACGTTCACGAATGGCACGCAAAACGGGCATTTCGCGTTCTGCCCATTCAATCCGATAGCGACCACCAGTGGCTAAGTTCAAATCTTTTACATCGTGTTCAACTGTCATGTGAAAAAACTTCTTCTCCTGAATTGTTTATACGAGCGAATACGCCCTACAAATGGGGCATTGTAACATAACATCACAAAAATTACTGCATAAAAGCCAAAAAGCGTTGGCTAATCGTTGCTTAAGCCTGCACCAATAAGCGATCTAACAAGCCGTTATCATCATAATGCGTGCGGAAACGGGTGATAAATTCGGCAGGTGTAAAGCGATGGCTTTGTGTCCCGACATGTTCGATGGCATAAGTGGCAGAGAGCGACCCCATCTGCATAGCAATCTTGGTGCTATAGCCATTCATCAACCCATAAATCAGACCCGCACGGAAGGCATCACCCCCCCCCGTTGGGTCTTTCATGGCATCGGTTGGAAAGGCATCGATACGGACTTCTTCATCACCATGATACGCCACAGACCCACGCGGACCGTGTGTGACCACCAAAATCTCGACCATTTGACGCAATTCATCCAACGATTTACCCGTCTTTTGTCCAATTACTTCGGCTTCATAAGCATTGACCACCATCACATATGCACCTTGCATATCGCGTGCCAATTCCTCACCACTCAGACGGGGGACTTGTTGGCTGGGGTCATATACAAAGCGAATGTCATTTTCACGACATTCTTGGGCGATTTGTGTCATGGCAACGGGGTCATTGGGCGTGATGAGGACAAGGTCGGGTTTGCCATTGAATACATCGGCAATCCGATAATGACGGGCATACGCCATCGCACCCGTATAGAAAGAGGCAATTTGGTTATTGACCATATCGGTATTGCAAAAGAATGATGCGGTGAACACATCATCAATTTGGCGCACCGTGCTACAATCAACACCGACACTTTCGAGCCATGCCCGATAATCGGGAAAATCACGCCCAACCGTCCCCATTAATTTCGGGCGCATCCCCAAAAGTGCCATTGTATAGGCGATGTTGGCGGCTGTGCCACCCCAATGTTTGGTCATATCATCCACCAAAAAGCTCAGGCTGACTTGGTGCATCTGACCATCGATGAGGTAATCACTAAATTTGCCCGGAAAGCGCATTAAATAATCATAGGCAATTGAACCAGTAACAAGTATCTCCATTGGTCTCACTTCTATGGGTTATAATCGAATGATATGTTGGTCTGGGGGTTTTTGCCTTCAATGACCAAACTCATGTATTCTAAAACAAAATCACGCGAGTGTAAGGGTGAATCTGTATGGCATTATTTAATAATCGGCGTTTGACCAATCAACATATCCAATTAGATATTCACGGCTTGCGACAAGGCTTATATAGCGACAAATATTTCACCAATATCGCCCATATTTTGGGTCAATTGGAACACCGTGGTTATTATTTTGATGGCGACCCTGTGCGTGGTATCGATATCTCTGCCACCAGAAATGTACGTGTGGGCGAAATTACGGTCGAGGCACAAATTTTTAATCGGCGTGCGCCTTATGCCCTAGTCGGCGGGGTGGATGTGGCATTAGCCATGCTCCGTCATGCCACAGGATATTTTGTCGGTGATGAATTCGTACCCACATGGGATAAACTCGAAGTCCACGCCGTACAAGATGGCTCATTCACCTACTATGCGGGCAATCCCGAACAAGTATTGCCCGTCATGCAAATTCGAGGCAGATTGCGCGATTTCACCCTGCTCGAAACCCCGATGTTAGGCGTGCTATCCCGCGCCACACGCATCGCCACCAATGTGTATGATGTGTTAGAGGTATGTAACAACAAACAGGTGTTATTCTTCCCCGCCCGCTTTGATTGGCATCAGACACAAGCCCTAGATGGCTATGCCTATTGGTTGGCTATCCAAACCCATAATACCCTGCGCGGTGGCGAATTAACCCCGCTCATTAGCACCGATGCACAAGGGTTATGGTGGGGTGGCACTGGTCGCGGGACGATCCCTCATGCGTATATTGCCTGTTTCTTTGGCGATACAGCCGAAGCCATGCGCCAATTCGCCAAACACATGCCGTTGGATACACTCCGTGTGGCATTGGTGGATTTCAATAATGATTGTGTTCGAGATGCCCTCAGAACACTTGAGGTGTTTTGGGACGAATATCGTTTGGCATTGGCAAATGGTGATGAAGAGGCTCAAAAACGATATACCTTGCATGGTGTGCGTCTCGATACCAGTGGCAATATGCTCGATGCGTCATTATCAGAGGGCGATGGACGCGGTGTCAGCCCCGCATTAGTACACACAGTACGGCGGGCATTAGACAACGCATGGACAGCATGGGAACATACCTTATCACCCAATATGATAGAAATCGCCAAGAATTATTGCCGTGCGGTAAAAATTGTCGTCTCTGGCGGATTTAACCGTGAACGCATCGAACACTTCGAGACCAATCATGTCCCTGTGGATTATTATGGGGTGGGATCGTCATTATTCACCAACGATAAAACCACCAACACCGATTTCACGATGGATGTCGTCCGCGCCCGTGTGGGTGATGATTGGTTGAATGTCGCCAAAGTCGGGCGTGCGCCAAATGATAACCCAGCTTTAGAACCTGTGCAATTAGCCGATTTTGAATGAGGAGCAGAACCATGAGCGATGAACAGAACGAAGATGACGTGAAATATCCATCCAGTTTTTATGATGAACTCAAACGTGCCTCTAGCAATATTGATAAAGGACGTGAACCCGAATTCCTGACGGGGCGCATGGGAACACGCCGTTTTTCGATAAAAGCATTACAAGAGCGCATCATCAACGCCTTTATAGATGAACACGGGCGAGATAGTGTGGCGCTCAAATCGGCACAGACACCCGCTCAACGATATAGTCTCATCCTCGCCACCGCCAATTATGTCATTGGTGTCGAATCTATCATGGTATCAGATGCCGAAAAAGCAGAAATTGTGCGCCAAGTCTATGCCGAATTATTCACATTCGGACCGCTCGATAAACTATTTTTGGATGAGACTATCACCACCATCACCTTTGAAGGGGCAGATAAAGTATCGGTACGGCATGGACACGGCGAATTAACAGCGATTAACCCCATTTTTGAAGATACTGAACATATGAATCGCATCGTCAAACGCCTGCTCAGAGAAGCGGATGCCGATATTTCAGCCGAACAACCACTCATCGAAACAGGCTTTGAAGTTGGTGGGCGACGGGTCTCTTTGAATATCGCCAGCCCGCCGATCACCTATCTACTTTCGGCAGATATTCGCCTACATCCCATTCACCCGATTAGCCTGATGGATATGGTGACGAATGGCATCATACAAAAACAGGCATATGATGTGCTAATCGCATTGGCAAAATCACCTCATGGGGTAATGATTGTCGGGGAGACCGAATCGGGCAAGACAACCTTGCTCGGTGCGCTATTAGAGCATATCCCCTCAGAGGTGTTAGTCAGTGTGGAGCGCGCAGGAGAGTTACGCCTGCCAAATGGGGGATTGCAATTGGTCGTTCGATGGAAGACGGATGACCATATCGGCATAACATTCGGCGAACGGGTACATGAGGGGTTATCTAAAAATCCGTCTGTATTGGTGTTGGATGAAGTCCGCGCCGATGACCCCGATAGCATCGCCCCACTGCTCACAGAACATCCGACACCGCGTTTATTATGGGCATTTCGTGGCACAACCAACAGCAAACGGTTGATTGCCGCACTGGGCATTTTGGCGCGAAAAAGCAACCCCGCCGATGGCGATATGGCGGTCAGGCGGTTGTATGAACGCTTGCCATTCGTGGTCGGCATTCGTAGGAGCGAAGGCAAACTCAGCCTAACG
>PGTJ01000747.1 GCA_002794515.1 Phototrophicales bacterium | reverse complement strand
TCAGGATCTCACGGGCATCCTGAAAACGATCTGCTGGGTCTTTAGAGAGCAAACGCGAGAGTACCATCGTCAATGGTTCTGGCACATCCAAATGGCTGACATCGGGTATGACATTCAGTGCCGAGGCGATGAGTTCCTGATAACCTTGTCCCGCAAACGGATGTTTGTCATTTAACAATTCATATGCTACCATACCGAAGCTATATAAATCGGTTTGTTGATTAAATATGCCGTTGCTCAGGGCTTCTGGGGCGATATACGCCAATGTCCCAACAACATGATTATCTTCGGCACTATCACGGCGACGGTCGGCACGGATGGCTAATCCAAAATCCAATACCTTCACCGTGCCATTGGCTTGTACGAGGATGTTATCGGGCTTCAGGTCACGGTGGATAATCCCCCGCCGATGCAAATAGATAAGGGCTTGTAATACTTGTA
>PGTJ01000213.1 GCA_002794515.1 Phototrophicales bacterium | reverse complement strand
TGCAAGACCCCGATATTCAAAAATCGCTGGTGGGACGCATCATCTTTGGCACACCTGCACGACTGGCAAATTTTGAAAAGACAACCATCAATCTGGGTGGACGTATTTATCCGATAGTCCGTCCTGCCGAAAATAAAGCGGTGAATGGGATGGTCTTAGAGGTGACGAGTGAAGAACTCGCCCGTTTTGACCGTTACGAGACCAACGCCTATCGGCGCATCACGGCAAAACTCGACAGTGGTCAAACCGTATGGGTTTATAGCGAATGACATGACATCTTGGGGCGAGCATATCGCCCCATGTTTATTTATGTCGTGAAAATATCGCCACTCATCAACTTATTTGATACATGCATAGCATCTCTTTATTTCTTCATGAACCCAATCGGGAATATATCGCGTATGGGCATCTCAAAATCGGGCAAAATGGGGCGATTTCGCAATACATCGTCAATGCCAAGTCGTTTATTAGCAAGGTTGCCATCTTCATCCAAATTGAAAATAATCAGTTCCTGCGATTTTGGATAAACCGCCCACACTTCTAATACGCCATTATAAAGATATTCTCGTGTCTTCATAAAAATATCTTCATCAGGAGAGACAACCTCCACAGCTAATTCTGGCGGGGGCATCAATTTGCCTTCAATAGCACTGAGCCGTGTTGTCGATATAAACGAAGCATCGGGTATGCGAACAAGATTATGATTTAATCGTGAGCCACCATCAGCACCAAAAACATGCCCTAAGCCTTTATGTAACGCATATCCCATCAAAAAATAGATAATTCTGGCGGCAATATGTGAATTTGGCAAAGAACTTGGTGGCATCTCCATAATCTCCCCATCGACCAGTTCAAACCGTCTTCCCTCGTTTTCTGGCAATTCACAAAATGCCAAGAATTCTTCTGCGGTATACAATTTATCCGATACGCGCATGGCTATATATCCCTATCACTCGCATTTTTCATAGTATATCACACATAAATGACCATCTGTGCCAAAAAGCGCAGGATGCGCTCATAATAATCTTTGACATGCTCTGGCTTACGGAAGCCATGCCCCTCGCCCGCATAGACCACATATTCATGTGGAATGCGATTCGCACGCAACACCTCGACCAATGTATCGGATTGGTTTTGTGGCACAACGGTGTCATCACTGCCCTGAAACAGCAACAACGCATCTCGGATATGATGGGCATGAAATAATGGCGACCGTTCCCGATACACTTCAGACGCATCTGGTAATGCGCCGAGCAAGATATCGCTGTATCGCGCCTCGAATTTATGCGTATCCATGATCAACATGAATTGATTCGCCACACCATACCGCACCACCGCGGCACGATAAAAATTCGGCTTGGTCACGAGGGATTGCAAGGCAGTAAATCCACCCGCACTACCGCCCATAATCACCAAACGCTTGGGGTCTGCCAAGCCCTGTTCGACCAATGCCAATGCCCCACTGGCAGAATCTTCGACATCATATATGCCCCATGCGCCATTCATCTGTTGTTGATATGCCCGTCCATACCCCGTGCTACCGCGATGATTCGGATACAACACGGCATAACCGCGTGTGGCAAAAAATTGGGCTTCATCTTCATAAGCCAGTGTCTTGTGTGAGGTCGGACCGCCATGTACAATCACCACCAATGGCGGCGCGCCGTCATCGAAGAAATGGCGATGTGTGGGTGGATAATATATCCCATGCACATCCTCGCCATCATGCCCGCGCCAAGTGATGTGTTGGGCTTTGGCTAAATCATCCGGATGAATCGCTTCTAATCCCGACCGCCGATGGATTTGTTCATATCCCTTGCCCAGATAACTGATAATACGGGGCGAAATTTGTGATGAACTGGCAATCATGGCGAGTCCATTGGTTGATGAGACGGCGAGTTGTTCCAAGTGGGTATAATGGCGCAACGCACCGATCGGCTTTTCTGTGCCATACACCACATCATAGGCATATAAACCCGACATCCCACGATGATAGCGCAACAAATAAAGTGTCGTGCTATCAACAGACCACCCATATGTCCTTAAGCCTTGTACCCATACTGGAAGACCATGCTCAAATTCACCGACCGTGAGTTGGGTATGCGTTTTTGCCTCTAAATCATAAACATATACCTGTCCCCAGCCCGTTGCATCGCTGATATAAGCCAAATAACGCCCATCTGGGGAAAATTGTGGCGAGAAAATCGCCGTGCTGATATTCCCCGCAATGGCGCTATCTTCTTGGATATACGGAAAGCCGTCCTCGCCAATGGCAATTTTGGCGAGGTGTAATTCTGTGCCGTCCCACGCCATATTCGGCTGATTCCACGCAATATAAGCGATATATGCCCCACTGGGATGCCATGTGGGTTGCATGTAAAAATCTGCACCATACGATAATTTTTGTGGATATTGTCGCCCATGACTATCGACCACCGCCAAACAATCGCGGTCTTCGTAGGTATGCACATATAATACAAATTGATTATCGGGCGAAATGGTTGGCGAGGCGGCATTGCCAAAGGCAGGTGTGAGCGGGCGCGGATTGCCCACATCCAGCGATTGCCGATACAACCGCCCATGATTGCCCGCAAAGATGACCACCCCGTCTTTCACACAAAACTCCCCACCACCGTAAAAAATGCGCCCACGCACCGATTGCTCACTCGGTGTGAGTTCACGCGGGGCATCTGTGCCTGTTTGTGCCATCAAAATGCCCCGCCCGTCTTTATTTTCGCACCAGACGAGGGTCTCGCCATCGCTATCCCACATGACATCATTCAGGCGTATGGAGGTGGTCATCATGCTGGGTGAAAATGGGCTAGACCATGTGCCAAATTGCCGCCGTGTTTTACTCATCACGCACTCCCTTTCTGAAAAGAGTTATTTTTCAACTATTTTGAAGATTATGACTCACCGGCTATGAAATGCAAAACGCCCCTATCCACCAGAGATGGGGCGTTGTGATTATCAGTGTGAGACGGCAAAAAAATGTTTTTTAATAATTTTAGTTGAGGTGTCTCACACACTTAACTTGCCGATACTATAGCGAATCACATGGCGCTTGTCAAAGCAAAATTCGGGTAAAACGATACACCCCACTCTGTTCTTTTTGGCACTATCGATAATGAAAAATTTATCAAAAACCTGTTGACCCCTCATGAACCATCATTAGGACGGTTTTTGAGGGGTCAAAAGTGGAAGCACTTCCATCTTTAATTAAATGACGATTAAATAACTGTCAAAAATGGCAGAATTTCATGCAGATTGCACAACCCATTTAATAGCTATTGGTCGCCATCATCTGTTTTGCCAATTGCCCCAAATCGCTGGTGGGCTGAAATTCATTGGAGATAATCTCGACAATCGTCCCCTGCTCTGCCCAATCATACAAGGCTTTGGCATTATCATCATTAGACATGACACATCCAAAGGTATAAGGGAAGCCGACAAAGCCATCACCCAATAAATTGCCATTGGGCAAAACCACCTTGCCATGAAAACCATTGACGATGCCAGGTATGACTTCATAAATCCCCATAAACCAGCTCATCTGCCAAACACCGCAACTCACACCCGAGACATCGCACAGCGTGACACTACTGCCATATGCCACCTCGCTATGTCCTAAAATCTGATAAATGCCTGGTGATGTGGGGGCATCTTTCACCCCAGATGAGATCTCCCACTGAAAGACCACCTGACCATTTTCAAAGGCGACCAATTCTTGTTCATTCAAATCGACAACAATACGCTTATGTGGCACAGGCGGATATGGCAGGGCAATATCACGCGAGGGGATGTTGAGGACATCACCAACCGATAAGATATCGAGGTTGCGCCCGCTATTGGCATCTTTAATCTGAAAAAACGGGATGCCTGTGCGCCGTGCAATGCGGAAGCCTGTATCGCCCCGTTGGACTTCATACACCGTAGGGCGATAGCGCACACGCAAATCCATCGTGCTTAAGCCTTCGGCAATCGCTCGATTCACCATCTCGGTGGCTTCTTTTGGCTCGATATAACGCAGATTACTATCAGGCGGGTTGAGCGTGGTATTAACCTGATTGACAAATTGGGCAAAGGTCTCTTCGCGCAATTGGAGTGCGTTTTTGCCCGCCATCAACCATCCAGTGAAGGTATCACGGTCTACTGCCCATGTGAAGAATTGATTGGTATATGGGTCATATCCGCGCAATTCAAGCGGGCGGTTTACAATTCGCATCACATCATCTAAAAATGGCTCTGGGTTATCATTTTCGGGCAAGAGTGGGTTCATCTGTAAAGCGAAGCGTTTATTGACCACCACATCCACCATACGCCGATTCAGTTCATCGATGGTGCGCGTGTAATTCATCTCGCGCCCCACCCTGCCCGATACGCCTGTGAGCGTCCCATTCTGCCACTCAAAGCGGGCGTTGGTGGGCGCTTGACGGACTATGGCTTGAATATCTAACAAAAAGTCGGTGGCGATGATGTCTTCAATGCGTACCACAGGCATCACTTCGCGTCCAAAGGGTATCGCGCCAAAGCTCACCGCTTGGGCTTGTTGGATGGTCGCCTCGACATCTAATACCAACCCCATTTCTTGGGGGGTGGCGGTTTTGACCACTTCATCACCAACCAAAATGGCGATGTTATAATCACTTTCCCACGCGCTTCGCAATTGATCTTGTGCTTCATCGGTGGTCAAGCCACCAACATCCACACCCATGGTGTGGACGGACGGAAAAATCCGACCTGTGAGGGCAAAGCTGGCATAATGGATGATAATCACTACGAGTGCCATAGCGATTATCCCTTGAATGATGACGGGATGTTTGCG
>PGTJ01000667.1 GCA_002794515.1 Phototrophicales bacterium | reverse complement strand
GCAATTGCACCTATCACACCATCCACGCGCCTCATGTGTTGATAGACCCCAAACTGCCCGACTGGGATGAATTGGTGTGCATCACCCAAGCATTTCTTCATAACCACAATTAACCACCATTTACATATCGTTTAGCGCGTACTCATCCTCAAAGGGTAATATTATCGGATATAATTGTGCCAAATGAGGACAGAGAATTCATGCGCCGATATATTTATAAAACACTTCATCCGCATATTTTTCAGGGGACGCATACCCGCCGTCCGTATTTTGAGGGATGGTATTTCAAGCTGGTCAGCGCCGATGAACAAACCCGTTATGCGCTTATACCGGGCATGTTTCGTGGTCAAGATGCCACCACAGATCACGCCTTTGTGCAGGTGCTAGATGGCATGTCTGGACGGGCAACCTATCATCAATATCCGATAGATGCTTTTCGCGCCGATGCCAAGCAATTTCATGTGCTGGTTGGGGATAATGTGTTTTCTGATGAGTATATCTGCCTGAACATCGCCAACAACCAACTCTCACTACGCGGTGAAGTCCGCTTTTCGGGCGGGCGCGGTTGGGATGTGACCCCAATCCAACCGGGCGTGATGGGTTGGTATATGTGGTTGCCCATTATGGAGTG
>PGTJ01000548.1 GCA_002794515.1 Phototrophicales bacterium | reverse complement strand
CTAAAAACCTCGATAAGTTATTGAACCTATTCGCCAAACATAAGCAAATCAATAAAATTGCCAAATTGCTCGAAGAATTGGTGCGCTCTTATCCTAATGATTTTGGTTTGCGCGATAGATTGGCGAAGTTATATCAACAACTGGGTCGCAAGATGGAGGCAATCGCCCAATTGGATGCGCTGGGCGAATTGCAACTCGAATCGGGTCTTAATTCTGAGGCGCGAAACACCATCAAACGAATCATTGCGCTACAACCAGATAATGTCGATGATTATCGGCGCTTATTGGTTAAATTAGGGACGACCTCGAACCTAGAACAACAATAAGGGATTGGTGTGGAACTGCTGTGGACGCTAGAGAGCATCACGCTTACCGACCTGATTGATATTCTACTTGTCGCGGGTTTCTTTTACACACTCGCCTATTTTGTGCGTGGCACACAGGCGATGGCGCTCATCCGTGGCACGATTTTGGTCGCGGTGTTGATGAGTTTGTTCTCTAGTTTGTTTCAATTGCGGGCGGTTGGCTGGCTTTTGAATGGTGTGTTGACGGCATTAGCCGTCGCCCTGCCCGTGATTTTTCAGCCAGAGTTACGGCGTTTTTTAGAGCGACTCGGACGGGGTAATTTTTTCCGACCGAGCGCGCCCGATACTGTTCGCCAGATGATTATCACCGAAATTTGTGAGGCGGCAGAAAAATTATCGGAACGTCGGCATGGGGCGCTCATCGTGTTGCAACGTAAAAGCGCATTGGATGAATACATCCGTACGGGCATCAGCCTGAATGCACAAGTCAGCGCCGAGATGTTGCTCACTATCTTTTGGCCCAAGACCGAATTGCATGATGGGGCTTCGATTATTGATAGTGATGGTTTATTGGCGGCGGCGGCGTGTGTCTTGCCACTCACCGCCAGTCGTAATTTGCCCAGCAAAAAAATGGGGACACGACACCGCGCTGCATTAGGCATCAGCGAAGTGAGCGATGCCCTTTGTGTGGTGGTATCTGAAGAGACGGGACGCATTTCTGTCACCAATGATGGGCGCATGGTCTCGCAGATGAATATTGAACGCCTCCATGATATGCTCCAAAATTTTTATGGTGATGGTATATCCTCATCAGCGACAGGTTCATCGCTCATCTTAGAGCGATTGCGTGGGTTTATTCAATGGGTGCAGAAGTTCAGACAAAGCTCATG
>PGTJ01000805.1 GCA_002794515.1 Phototrophicales bacterium | reverse complement strand
GCCCAACACCACCGCATTCGATGATTGCACTTTGGGGAATTGATCACGAAAGCCACAGGCTTGGGTGGTACAACCTGGGGTAGATGCTTTGGGATAAGCAAATAAAATCACTTTTTTGCCACGATAATCGCTCAGCTTAATCAATTTACCATCTTGGTTAGGCAGTTCAAAATCTGGGGCGACATCGCCAATTGTGAGGGGCATGAATATAGTCCTTTGCAGATTCATATTTACACGATAACCACCTCTATCATACACTAGGCGTATTAGAGAATGGTGAACAAACAACAGAGAGCGCGTATGTATAACCCAATCACACCAGAACATCTCGGCGAATTGACCCAATTGG
>PGTJ01000689.1 GCA_002794515.1 Phototrophicales bacterium | reverse complement strand
GATGAGGAGCAAATCTTTCGCCAACCCCCAATCGGGGCGGACACCATATCCTGTGTTATCTTCAACGAAGAAAATCGTCAAGAATTGGTCATAGGGGATGAGTGTCTCTGATGATTTTTCTTTAGCGGCGTTGGCAACCCGTATCAATTCTTGGCGAAATTCATAATCGCCCCGTGCCAGATATAACTTGCGATAGACGCGCCCGTCATGATCTTGTATATACCGTGCGAGGCGGTCTCCGAATTGTTTGATTGCTTCTAAACGTTCTTTATCCATTTGCATCACCTTTTCCAAAAATAGACCAATAAAATCCCACGAAATGACTTCGCGTTCCCGAAATGCGGAGTAGGTATAGCGCGGATCTTGCTTATCCCCCTTGCCTTTGGGTGCTTGGCGCAATAGATAGCGGCGCAAAAATGTGGTCGCTTGGGCGGGCAAATCGAATAAATCTTCGTAAAAATAATTCATCTCTACATATTCGATTTGTTTGTTATCGGTTTGTTGTTCATCCTTTTTGCTCGTCTTTTCCATGCGCCATGCCCGTGCGACAATTTCTGCCCATACACG
>PGTJ01000386.1 GCA_002794515.1 Phototrophicales bacterium | reverse complement strand
GTCATCATCCGATTCCAAAAAGTGATAACTGAGCGCCAACGATTTTTCGAGGTTGACATTTTTATCTCTGCCCACCTGTAAATTATCAAATAATTTGGCAGTGTCCGATTGGATCAAGGCTAAATAATCGGCAGGTGTTTTTTGTTTATATTTTTTCATCCAGCGCCCCGCGATTTCGATGGCGAGGGTGTAGCCGTTCAGATAGGCGACAATTTCCTTGTGGGCATCGGTGAGCGCGCTGATATCGGGATTGAGTGGGTCATAAAAACGGGCTAATAATTCCAAGCCTTCATCTGTGGATAGGGGCGAGACCGATTGCGCGTCATCTACCAATGCCTTATTACGCGTGGTGATGAGCAACCGACAATCTACACCCGCAAAGTTGAAGTGTTCAATGATGCCATTATCCCAAACATCATCCAAAATGATGAGGGTGCGCTTGTGTGTGAGTTTGGATTGTACCAATCCGCGTGCGGTACGCCAATTTTTATACGCATCGCTATCCACATTATCACCCAAATACGCGCCCAATTGCGAAAATAGACGCAGGAGGATTTGCTCCACATCACCCTGATTCACCTCCAAGAAAAAAATCTGGTCGAACGAACGGCGCACATCGCAATCGTTACACACAATCAACGCCAGTGTGGTCTTGCCGATACCACCAATGCCCATAAATGCCGCCACTTCTTGCTCGGATGTGATGCTGACCACATTTTGGCGGTGCGGGTTGGTGGGGTCGCCAACGCCCAATTCTTTTTTGATGGGGATGGTGTATTGGGGACGGTCGATGACATAAATCGGCGGTTTATTCGCCCCTTGTGGCGTGATGAGGGGTTTGGGGGTAATCTTCGTCAGGCGTTCAATTTCACTCAGGAGTTTATCTTCAGACATGGCAGTCGCATCTATGCCGTTGGTGTTGCGGATAGCTTCGGGCAAGGTCTTGACCAGTAAATCATCATCCCATTTGCCCTTCAGCAAAATGGGGATAATCGGCACACAATTTCGCATGGCGTGCATCCATTCGCGCCGACAAAATTCCGATTTCAGCGCGTGGTCGCCGATGAGTAACAATAGATATTCAGATTGTTCAATCGCACGCCCGATTTCATCTGTAAATTCTAATACGCTCGGCATATCGAATTTGTCGTACCATGCTTTGCGCCCTGTTTGAGGTTGAAGCCTATTCAAATGATTTGCGATTTTTTCGACAATCGGGTAAAAATCAGCATCTGATTTTTTATCGGGATTGACATCCCCTCGTCCATAGCTGATAAAAATGCGTTTTGGGTCAGTCATGGGTTCTCTGCCCCCTGATTGATTATTATCCGATGATAAACCCAATTATAGCCTAATTATGGATGTTGGGCAACAAAAAAGCCGTCCATGCAGACCGCATCGGTGTGTTATAATACACGTTATGGGGCAGACGGGATGGTCGCGGCGACACGCGTTTGTCGCTGAGGAAAGTCCGCTCTCTATAGGGCATGGTGCCAGCTAACGGCTGGGCAGGGCAACCTGACGGAAAGCGCAACAGAGAGTATAGCGCCATCACAAGTGTGCATGGTAAGGGTGAAACGGTGGTGTAAGAGACCACCAGCATCGTTAGCAATAACGGTGGCTAGGCAAGCCCCACCAAGAGCAAGGCAAAATAGATGAATTGGGACTGCCCGTCCCGCAAAAAACATCGGGTATGCCGCACGATGCGGTCAGCGATGACCGTACCAGATAGATGACCATCACATCCTTCGGGATTGTACAGAAAGCGGCTTAGAAGTCTGCCCCATCGCCAAAATGCCCCTGTTTATGGGGCGTTTTGCGTTTTTGATGATGTTTATCATCTATATGCACCTGCTATTTATTTGTTAAAATTATCACAAGTGCAAAATTGGTCATCATCGAGGAGTGGCGATTATGGATATAGCCATTGTATTGGCGGTACTGGCTGGGGTGATTGTGTTGTTCGTCACCGAAAAACTGTCGGCGGATGTGGTGGCATTGGGCGGGTTGCTAGTCTTACTGGTCACAGGGGTGTTGACCACATCCGAAGCGTTAGCGGGATTTTCTAGCACCAGCCTGATTAGCATCGCCTTTTTATTTGTGGTGGGCGATGCCGTGTTTCGCAGTGGCTTGGCAGATGCCATCGCCGAGCGCATTTTTCGGGTGGCAGGGCAAACCGAACGGCGCTTGTTGATTGTATTGTGTGCCTCTGTGGCGTTATTATCGGCATTCATCAGCTCGACGGGCGTGGTGGCGCTGATGCTCCCTGCGGTGATTAGCCTCGCGGGTAGGCTCAGATTGCCCCCATCGCGCTTGCTCATCCCATTGGCGTTCAGTTCGCTATTCGGTGGGACGATTACCCTCATCGGCACACCGCCGAATCTGATTGTG
>PGTJ01000714.1 GCA_002794515.1 Phototrophicales bacterium | reverse complement strand
TTATTGACGTCCGAGCGCAAAGACAAAACTGGTGCCATTGAATAACCGCACGACTTTATAACGCCCATCACGTTGATGATATAAGAAAATATTTTGGTCATCGGCGATGAACAACTCGCCTTGTAATTCGCCTAAACTCAGGCGAATCGTGGCGATATTCGCCCCTTCTGTCTTTAACATATAATTGATGTCATTGGGAATTGCCACTTGTGTTTCCATATCATGATAGTATAGAAGGGGTTCATCGGGATAATTCGGGTCTTCGCACAAAAACCAGAAGCGCCATTTGCCTTTGTATGCTTCACCAATGGGGTTACCACAGGTGCCGTCTATACCCACATCAATCGGTGTTAGAGTGATTGTCTTCTCACGATTGGGTATCCACAGTTGGATGCTGTTCATGCTGTCGGGTTTTTCAAACACAAACCCGCCCAATCCTTCTACGGCGCTGGCATTTTTGGCGTTTTCGATTAATTCATAGGCGCTATCTGTTTTGGCAGTGCCAGAG
>PGTJ01000321.1 GCA_002794515.1 Phototrophicales bacterium | reverse complement strand
ATAGGCATCTGGCACGCGCAAAAATTCGATGCCGTTGGCGCGGAGCGTCTCAACGGTATGGATGATGTCCCCTGTCGACATGGCGACATGTTGTACACCAGGGGTCATGTAATAATCGAGATATTCTTCAATTTGGCTCTTGCGCTTGCCTTCTGCGGGTTCGTTGATGGGGAATTTCACCCGTCCGTTGCCATTTTGCATGACCTTGCTCATCAATGCCGAATATTCGGTGCTGATGTCTTTGTCATCAAAACTCAGCAATTGGCGGAAGCCCATCACTTCATGATAAAACTTGACCCAATGATTCATCTTGCCCAGTTCCACATTGCCCACCATGTGGTCAACCGCTACCAAGCCCGCGCTGGTCACAGGCATATCATTCAGAGGCACATAACCGGGCATGAACACACCGTTATAATCGCTACGGTCTACGAAGATATGTACCGTCTCGCCATATGTCTTGATAGCCGATGTGCGAATGATGCCATGTTCATCTCGTTCTTCGCGGGGCGACCACGCGCCTTCTGCGCCGCGTGATGTGGTCTCGCGGTATGCCGATTCCACGTCATCCACGCCGAGTGCGATGTATTTCACCCCATCGCCATGCAACATGAAATGCGCCGAAATTTCATCACTAAACCGATATGCCGCCGAGACGACAAACCGAATTTTGCCACTTTCGAGGACATACGAGGCAAAACGGCGGTTGCCCGTCTCTAGTCCAGAATAAGCAACGGGCTTAAATCCGAAGCCCTTCCACCAATAATACATGGCTTGCTTGGCATTCCCAACCCAAAAATGGACGTGGTCGACAGAATTAATTTTCAAAAAATCGGCTTCTTCGGTCATTGGGCGCGATGCGGGGATGGTTGTATCGCTCATCATATCCTCCTATTTGTATATTTTGTACAGGTATAAATTGTGTAAAAAATCTAAATTTGCTTCATTATAACATATTTACAGGGACATATTGCAATAGAGATTGAAAATGCCGTATCGCGCACACCATAGCGATACGGCATTTCCACAAAGGAGGGGGACTATTGCTTTTCGTAAGAGAGACAGCACATGTTTTCACAACACACACATTCACACTTGCACACACACAGAGGGAGTTCTCACATTTAGGGGTGTGCCATCTCTCATTACACACATCACTTATATTCACACCGTTCAATAATTTGTGAACAATATGAACTTATATATACTATACCCTGTTTTACGTCACTTGTAAATCAGTTTTGCCCCACTCTCATCAATTATTGATTTAGAACTAATCTGTATTAATCTGGCTTCACTAACCGAAATCCGATGCTGATATGAAAGGTATTCGGGTCGAGGTCGTAAGAAAAATGAGGGTCTGCCCGTTCTACCGGACTGGTGAAAGATCCACCACGAATGATTTGCTTGTGGATACCCGCCTGATTGGTATCTTCGCTTATATCGCTACTCCACTTCCACACATTGCCCATCATATCATAAATGCCAAACGGACTCACGCCATTGGTATAACGTGTCACCACAGTCGGGATGCGGATTTGGCTTTCACGGGTGTTGCAACGGGTTTTATCGAATGTATTGCCCCATGGATAAATCCGTTTGTCATCACCGCTATAAGCGCGTACCCATTGGGCATAATTATATAAGGTAATAGGGCAACCCAGCTTATCGCTCAGCCATTGGCAAAATGCCATCGCCTCGTACCATGTCACACGGGTGCGTGGGCGTTCTGCACCATCATATTTAATCTCGCGTGGGAATGGATGTCGGAGATATGAGGCATAGGCATTGGGGTCGAATTGCCACCATGCGCGGTTATGATAGCCTTTGGGGTCATCGATGAACATTTGGAACTGGGCATTCGTGACCAGATATTTGCTCATGGAAAAGGCTGGCACAGTCACCGTTTGTTTGCGTCCTTTTTTCTGTGGATCGCTAATATCGGCTTTGCCTTCTGGTACACTGCACCATTCGAGTAATGGCAATGTGAAACCACCAGATGGTTTGGGCAAAATGCGCCCTTTGCTATCTTTCGATAAATTTTCGGGATCATAATCGGGATATTGCGCCCGAAAATTGGCGAATGCCTCCCACCCAATTTTTTCCGTGATGGGTGTGCGGATAAGCTCTACGATATGTTTATAATTGCGTTCGCGCTCGACATGCTCCATTTGTGATTTAAGATAGCGTTCTGCTTCTTCTAGCACTTCATCGATGTTGATGAATGGTGATTTATAACCGTTGGCTTTGGCTAATTTGAGCAAAAACACAGCATCATCAAATAACCCTTTTTGTAAGGCAGTCATCCCACCCGTAAATGCTTCTAGTGGATCGATGGTGGTATTATTGGCTTTTTCGCGGGCTTGTTTATGATGCGGTTGTGATAGCTCGGCATGATGAATGGAGGCGAGCAGGCTTTTCACCGACTCGATCGTCACCCCTTTGCTAATATCCACATAGTGCATCTCGGTCAGATGATTAGGCATGGTGCATTCGCGGACTAAGACTGGAAAAATAGCCCGCCCCATATTTTTTGCCATCTCATACTCGCGTTGGCAATATGATGATTGTACCGAATCGGGTGAGAGCAGGTATACAAAACCCTCGCACCAATCCACCTTTTTCAAGATTTCATGCCACCAATTTGTGCCAACGTGCAACCGACTATCAAACCATACATCATGGTCATTCAATAACTCGACAATTTCCATGCAATAGGCTTTATCTACTCTGGCATAACTGATGAAAAGTTTCATGATAAGTTCCTTGATTGATAAAAGCGACATTTTTATGGTGAATATAGTTGTTTTTTCCGCCAATCATCGACCAGCTTTAATGCCTCTGGCGTGCCAATCGCCGTGAGGGCATCGATGGTCATATCGCACACCCGTTTGTCATCCCAAATCGGACGGCGAATGTCATCGAGACATTGTTGTAAATCGGGGATAGTGCGTGGATCGGCT
>PGTJ01000822.1 GCA_002794515.1 Phototrophicales bacterium | reverse complement strand
TGCTATCGCCCGCCAGCGCCGCCTTTGTGCCATATTATGGTATGGGGATGGTGCATTGCTTCGCCAGCTCCGATACGTTCATCGAAATCGAAAAACAGTTGAGCGCATGGCAATCGTTTGGCAGACCAACCATCAGCCAGTTACGCTTGCGCCTCATCCCCAAAGACCAACCTATCCCCCAAATCACAACGGGTAAATTATACCCACGTCGTCATCATTATTTACATGTGTGGTTTGACCAATGATAACACTGGATATGATCCGTAAAGCACTTCATCTACCCAACTTCAACGCGCAACAGGCACAAGAGACGATGGCACCTCATC
>PGTJ01000563.1 GCA_002794515.1 Phototrophicales bacterium | reverse complement strand
GGTCAAATGGTGAGATGAGGAGGATGATGAATATGTCCGATACCCCCCCCAGCAGAGCCGTTGAAGATTTTCTGAAAGCGGTGTATAGCCTGCAACAAAAGACAACCGAGCGCGTCTCGACCAATGCGTTGGCAGAGGCGTTGAATATCGCCGCTCCCACCGTGACCGATATGGCGCGGCGGATGGAAGAAGCGGGTTTATTAGATTACCGCAAATATCATGGCATGGTGCTGACCGATAAAGGCATGGCGTTGGCATTGCGCGTATTGCGTCGGCATCGGCTATTAGAATTGTATCTGGTCAATGAGTTGGGGTATGAATTACACGAAGTGCATCATGAAGCCGAAAATTTAGAACATGCTGTATCTGACCGCTTCATCGAGGCGATTGCCCATAAGCTCGATCACCCCACACTCGACCCACATGGCGATCCCATCCCCGATGTGCATGGCAACATCACCACACGCGAATTGGTGGCGCTGAACGTACTCGATTTGAACACCCCTGCCCTTGTCAGCCGCTTCACCGCCGAAAATGATGAGATGCTCCAACACATCCTCAACCGCAATTTTCGGCTTGGTGTGGCGGTATGCGTCACCCACCGCGACCCATTTGAAGGTCCGTTGACCGTCATGGTGGATGGCGATGAAAATATCATCGGACACGCCGTAGCGAGTCATATTTTGGTGGAAGTCGATTCATGAGCGCTATTCACTAATGGGCAACTGAAAGCCGAATGTACTGCCCTTAAGATAGCTACTCTTGAAGATAATCTTGCCACCAAAGCGTTCGACAATATTTTTGATAAGATACAACCCCAAGCCTGTGCCTTCAATGTCATCGGTCTCTTTGGTGCGGGCGCGGAAGAAGGGCTGAAATAATTTGGACTGCATATCTTCTGGAATACCATACCCGGTATCCTGCACTTCAAACACAGCATTTTTGCTCTCTATACGGGTTTGAACGGTGATTTTGCCCTTATTTGGGGTATATTTAATGGCATTGGTGAGCAAATTGGCGGCGGCTTCGAGCAATTGGACATCATCGGCACGCACCATCAACGGCGTGCTAACCAGTTGCAGTTCCATATCTTGTTC
>PGTJ01000629.1 GCA_002794515.1 Phototrophicales bacterium | reverse complement strand
TCAATTTCGGTGATGACATCCACATCATCTTCGAGGAATAAATCCAACGCGCCCGCCTCGATTTTCGACACATCCAAAATATCATTGATGAGCGCCAACAAATGTCGTCCGTTATCGACCACAATATTCAGCATCTCCACTTGTTTGGGATTGACCTCGCCGAACATGCCTGTCGACACGAATTGGGTAAAATTTAGGATGGCATTCAGAGGAGTGCGGAGTTCATGGCTCACACTGGCTAAAAATTGCGATTTGATTTTATTCGCTCGTTCTGCCTCTGCTTTAGCGAGCGATAAATCGTGCGTACGCACTTCGACAATCTGCTCGAGGTCATCAACAAAGACGCGCAAGCGCCCCGTCATCTGATTAAATACATCGGCAAGGGTGGCAAATTCATCTTTATTTTGCACAACCACTGGGGGATGATCTAAACTGCCCCCATCGACCTTTTGCGCCGCCATCGTGAGTCGGTGCAGAGGGATGAGGATGCGCCGTGACAAGACATATGCCACCAAAATGGCAACGATAAAAGCAATTGCCGATGTGCCAACAAGAGCAATCGTGCTATTGGTGTTGATGCGTTGCTGGTCGAGGCGGGTTTGGAGGAGCAAGGCTTCGGCACGCACATTGAGCAAGTCGGTATACAGATTGATACTCAACGCCACATCACGCCCTAATTCAGCATTGGAGAGGATGTTTTGGTCTAATTGTACCAATTCGTTGAGTGCGCCTTGATACTCCGTCAATTGCAT
>PGTJ01000467.1 GCA_002794515.1 Phototrophicales bacterium | reverse complement strand
GCCCGATGGCAATGGTTTGGATGATGAGCGTGTTTATACACAATTGCGTGATGTATCTGCCACCGCGATTGATAATCGATTACTGCTCGAATCGCAGGTGGCGACTGTGCGTGAAGTGCGCTTGTTGTATAATGCTACCAATAATATCGCTCGCTCGCGGGATATTGTACAATTGGTCGGGGTGTTAGAAGAAGCCATACAAACTTTTGATGCCGATTATGCCTTTGGCTATTTAGACCCCGAATCGGGCTTGATATTAGAAGGTGGTGTCTTATTTCAGATGACCAAGCCCGATGTGCCACCGATTGATTTTGCCTCTGTTTTTGAAGATTATGATATTCCGCCCGGTGGGGTGTATATCAACGATATTGAAGAGGTCATAGACCGCCTCCCCACCGAAAAAACCTTATTAGAGGCAGGTGTTTATTCATTCGCCGCCATTCATCTGCGCCCCAAAGACATCAATTCGGGCTTTATTATGGTTGGCTACCGCGATATCCATAATTTTACCGAGAGCGAAGACCGTTACTTGAACACCCTCGCCGATGGGGCTTCGGTGTTGTTGAATACCTTCATCTTATTTGACCAAATCCAAAGTTCGCTAGAAGAAACCAGCACGTTGTATCAAGCCAGTCGTAACCTGGCTAATGCCGCCAATGTCAACGAAATTTTGGATGTGTTAGTGAATTATCTGATTGCTCCCCACATCAATCAGGTGTTCATCACACTGCTGAATGCGTCTGGTGGATGGCAAACAGTAGGCGCATCGGTCGATGTGGTCGCCAGTTGGAGCGAAGGAGATGCCATTAATCTATATGGTATGAAACTCAACCGCGACCTATTCCCCGCGTGGGAATTATTAGCCAGCCCGACATTGGCAACAATTGATGATATTGATGCCCTCGATGATGTAGACCCGCTTATCCGCGCAGGTGTCGAAGCGATGGGGTTGAGATCGGTGATTGTCATCCCATTGCGCGTGCCAAAACGCGCCATTGGTGCGGTATGGTTGGGGTCGACAGAACCGCATGTGCATAATGACCGCGAAATCCGCACCTATCAAGCCTTCGCCGAACAAGCCTCACTCTCGATGGAAGCCTCGTATTTGTTGGAACAAACAGAAAGGCGTGCGCGTCAGCTCGAAACATCGGCACAAGTCAGCCGAAATGCCGCGCAAATCTTGAATTTGGAAGAGCTATTACCCAAAGTAGTCGAGCTGATTAAAGACTCGTTTGGGTATGACCATGTGCAAATTTTCTTGATGGATGACCAAGATACCTATGCAGAATTGGTCGCCAGCACAGGCGAAGCTGGTCAACAATTGTTGGCTATTCATCATAAACTGCAAAAAGGCTCAAAGAGTGTTATTGGACAAGTGACCGCACTGGGCGAACCACAAATCGCCAGCGATACAGCCGATGCCGCCGTTGTTCACCGTCCCAATCCTTATCTCCCGCTCACACGCTCAGAAATGGCGTTGCCATTGATTATTAAAGGGCGTGTGGTTGGTGCATTGGATGTACAATCGAATCAACCCAGTGCCTTCAATGAGGAAGATGTGAAGGCGTTGACCACACTCGCCGCCCAAATTTCGGTCGCCATCGATAACGCGACACTCTATAAAACCGCGCAACAACAAGCCGAAAACATGGGTTTCTTGTTTAATATCACATCAACTGCCGTCTCTGCAGATACACTCGAACAATCGTTGTTCAACGTTGCCGAACAACTTTACCAATCGCTTCGCGCCAGCGCTATTATCATT
>PGTJ01000335.1 GCA_002794515.1 Phototrophicales bacterium | reverse complement strand
CATGATAATAGGCACATTAAATCATCTGGTGCTTAACAAAATCTTGAAAAAATAAACAAAAATTTATCAAAATAACAGCACATTTCATGCTATGATGTGTAAGGTTAACAACACAACCACGTCTATAAAAAGGCAATTTATATTTTATGCAGAAAGTATCGAGAAATGTCTTTCCTTGCCAATCCAGAAACAGTCATCCAACGTGTGCGTGCCATATTGCTCACGGGTCAAAAAACGTTGATGTTCATCAAGCGCGTCAAGCCCGATAAGCCCCCCTATTGGGTTGCGCCCGGTGGCGGTGTCGAAGACCACGATGCCAGTTTATTAGATACACTCCACCGCGAATTGCACGAAGAACTGGGCGCAAATGTTGAGGTGATTGATAAAGCATTTGTGTTGGAACATCACAAGGGCGGGAAAGACCTCGAAGAACATTTTTATATTTGTCGCCTGCTCGATTATGACCTCACCCTGCGCGAAGGTCCCGAATTCACAGACCCAAATCGGGGTGAATTCATCCCTGTAGAAATTCCACTGGATGAGCATCACCTGCGCGATATTCATATCAAGACCCCAGAACTAGCCGATTGGCTGTTGCAAAATCTCCCCCTGTTACGCGGGATTTAGATGCACCTGTACGTCCTGATGGACGCAAGACCTCATGTAATACGCCAAACCTGTTCACCGTTCAACAATCGCCTAAGGATATCGGCAAAATTACGCTGGTCTACGGGTTTGGCTAATGCACCATCAAAACCCTTTGTACGTAATAATGTGACTTCCTCGTTCATCACACTGGCGGTCAATGCCACAACGGGTATCTTGGCATAGGCGGGGTCGCCACGCAAAATGTCGAGCATGGCAAAGCCGTCTAATGGCTCCATGTGAATATCCAAAAAGATAATATCGGGCTTATGGGGCAAACTGGCAAGCCGATTAGCAAAATCGGCATTATCATCCCAGATATAAACATGGGACAATTTCATACGCCGTGTGAGGAGCAAATTCATCACCTCGCGGCTCATGGGATCATCTTCAACATACAAAACAACTGGGTTTAAATCATCCATGTGGCGCATCCCTCAATTTTTAGCAACGGTTGGCGAAAGGTGTTCTGGCTTGATGGGCAATTCTACGATGAATGTAGACCCAACTCCGACTGTACTTTCGAGGGTTAATATCCCCCCATGTGCTTCGGCTAAACGGCGTGAAATCGGCAATCCTAACCCTGTGCCACGTCCTTTTTTCATGCCAACACGGGTTTGACCAAATGTCTGAAAGATTTTATCGAAATCTTCAGAGGCAATGCCAGGTCCAGTATCTTTGACATAAAAACGGATGACATCCCCCTGTTGTTTCGCACCAATGGTGATGCTCCCCTTCTCGGTGAATTTACAGGCATTCGACACCAAATTGAGCAATATCTGATTAATGCGTTGCTTATCCCCTGTTATCAGGGGCAAATCGGGTTGAATATCGTGTTCGATGGTCACATCACTGTTTTGGAGCAAGCCTTCAGCCGTTTCGGTAATCATCTTCAGTTCTTTGTTGAGATTGATGTCATTTTCAACAAACAGTTCCAACGCGCCCGCTTCAATTTTGGATATATCCAACACATCATTGATGAGCGAAAGCAAATGCTCGCCACTGGCAACTACTTTATTGAGTGTTTCTTCTTGTTCTTCGTTAATATCACCCAGAACACCAGTCGAGACGAATTGTGTAAAATTGAGGATGGCGTTCAGTGGCGTGCGGAGTTCATGGGACATGGCGGCTAAAAATTGTGATTTGACCACATTGGCGCGTTCTGCTTCTTCTTTGGCTTTTTCTAATTGGGCAGTGCGTTCTTTGATGAGCGCCTCTAACGCTTCATTGGTCAATTGCAAGGTTTGGGCGGTGCGTTGCAAGGCTTGCTGTTCGGCACGGGCTTTACGGGTTTGGATGCTATATCGATTCAAGCCGAATAATGCCACCACAGAAAAAAGCCAAACCCCAGCCAGCACACCGAATAGGGTGGTATTCAAATCTCGAACATCACCGAATAAAAAATTTTCGTTTGTGGCGACATACACCACCCAATCGGTGAGTTCAATGGGTGCGGTTGCCAAAATAGCTGGTGGCGCATTAGACGCTTGTAGATAGGCATTCAAATCATCTTGCTTGAGGTCGAGGATGCTGGTGGGTGTTTTTCCGTTTTGGTGGGCATAACTCAATATCGCCGCTTCGTCTGGATGCACAAAAATCGCGCCATCGCCTGTGATGACATAAATCACCTCATTGGGGTCGGTGTTGATATTGACGATAAAATCGCGCAACAGTGGTAACACCATATCGACCGTCACCACACCACTGAATACCCCGTTATTATCATAAAAGGCTTTAGAGGCGCTCATATACACCAAGCCTGTATCGTAATAGGGCGGTGTAAATATCACGTTGCCTGCGCCATTTTTGCCCGCCAAATACCATGCTTGTGTATGAAAATCGTATTCATCGGTCATCCATTCATAAGTGAGGACGGCTTGTGGGGTATCTTGATGCACATATGGACCATAATACACCGTTTCGCCATCAAACAGGGTTGGCTCATACCACGCGCCAATGCCATAAATAATTTCACGAGGGGCAGATGCCAGAATTTGCAACAATAATTGCTCAACACGCGAACGATCATCTCGAATATCGGCGATCAACACCGATGTGGTATCGGCTAGTTGTTGGGCGTTTATCAAATAACTGCCCAAACGGTCGGCGATAGCTTGGGCGCGGGCGAGTTGGTCTTGTTGGGCGGTGTTGCGGAGTGTCTCGGTGCGTAAATTGCTGAAGAGGAT
>PGTJ01000322.1 GCA_002794515.1 Phototrophicales bacterium | reverse complement strand
ACCTATAGCAGTGCCAATACCTATACCATCACCCTCACAATTAGCGATGGTATCAATAATTTCTCGGTGAGCAAACAAGTCACGATTAGTGCTCTGCCACAACTCATCGCCGATTTCACCATCACACAATCTAGCCCCACCAGTCTGACGATTGGATTAGATGCAACTGCCAGTGGTGGCACAGGTACATATACCTTTACATGGAACTTTGGCGATGGCAATTCGGGCAGTGGGCAGAACATCAGCCATACTTATGCCGTTGCCGCCACCTATACCATCACACTTACAGTGAGCGATGGTGTGAATATCGTTTCTAATGGCAAACAAGTGGTTATTGATAGTTTGACTCCTATCACAGGTGATTTTACCATCACACAATTCAACCCAACCGATTTCACCATTAACTTAAATGCAACTGCCAGTGGTGGCTTGGGTGGCTATACCTATACCTGGGATTTTGGTGATGGCACGGGCAGTGTTGATCAAAATCCAACACATACCTATACCACTGCCGGGGTCTATACTATCACACTTACCGTGAGCGATGGAATCAATAGCTTCTCGGTGAGCAAAGCCGTGAATATCCAAGCCCCTCCTCCACCACCGCCACCACCCTATGCCAGCAGTATACCTGTGATAGATAACATAGGAGAATTATCGCCCGACTTAAGTCCGGTTTATAACAATGGTGTGAACAATGGCTTGTCATCGAGTGCATTTGCCATAGCAGGCGATCAAACCGCCGCCGATAGCAATTTCTTGCGTACCATCTTCAACCTAGACCCCGGTATGTCCGATGCGGCGAGCATCCAAGCAACCATAGACCGTTTTAATACCACGGGTAGTTTCACACGGTCTAGCGTGGCGGTCGGCACACTCACCGCACAAGATTTGTTGAATACAGCTACAAATCCTGCCTGTAATGGTGTAGAGACATTGTTACAATGCGAGATGCGTCTGGCAAATGGTAGCATTGTGATTGTGAGCATCGGCTATCAAGATGCGATTAATGGTTTAGATAATGGCACATTCCAAATTCAGATTAACCAGATTGTACAACAGGCATTGAGTCGCAATGTTATCCCTGTGTTGATGACCATCCAACCCAGCACAAACCCAACGGTGAATGACAAGATTAACGCCTTCAACGAAATCATCATCACCACAGCAGAGACGGCGCGTGTTCCAGTGATTAACACTTGGCGGGCAATGGATGAATTGCCTAATCGCGGTCTGACAGGCGAAACACCTAGTGTCGACCCCAATGGCGCAGGGTATCTGAGCAACAGCCCAACTGCAGGGGCAAATGCGCGGAATTACTATACATTGCTCACACTCACCGAAATTGTCAACACGCTCTTCACACCCTGATGCAATTGACTTCATCACAAAAGACCCTCCTCGTGGGGGTCTTTTGCATGTTGCGTGTGAATTGCGCTATCGCATATAATTTTGCACATGAGCCGATTACCATCAAAATCCAATTTATCTACGCATCATTATGAAATAGAGACGACAGAGGGCTTAGAATTTATCACCCAACAAGAGCTATTGCCACTCATCAAACACAATATCGTCCGAGACATTCAAGTTCGTAATGGTGCGATAACTTGCATTAGTTCTCACCCACAAAAATTATGCACACTCAAGACGGCGGTTGCTGTTTATGTGTTAGATAGTTATGATGTCCCCCGCCCAAAAGCCTTATTGGGGCATCAACATTTTACTCGGTTATGCAATACGATTCGGTTTGTGTGCCAAAATACCCAATCGCCATGCACAACATTCTACCTGAGCGCCGCAGGCTCAGATTCATCCGTCATGGAACGGCTAAAAGCCGAGATTGCATCGGCAACGGGATTAAATGAAGCCGAACAAGGCGATATTTTGTTACGAATTCGACGCACAAAAACAGGTTGGGATGTGCTGACGCGCCTCACAAATCGACCACTGGCTACCCGTTCATGGCGGGTATGCAATATGGAGGGGGCGCTGAATGCGCCTTTGGCACATGCGATGATTTGGCTATCGCGTCCACAACCAGAAGATATATTTTTGAATATCGCCTGTGGCTCTGGCACATTGTTGGTCGAACGGCTTATTCACAGCCATGCCAAACAAGTGATAGGGTGTGACATAAACGATGATGCACTCCGATGCGCCTCAGAGAATATCACGCAAGCGGGGTATAATCATCATATTCAGTTGATTAATGCCGATGGTGGTCAATTGCCACTCATGGATGAGCAAGTCACTGTGATATGTGCCGATTTACCATTTGGTCAATTGATCGGCTCTCATCGAGATAATATGATATTGTATCCACAGATATTGACCGAAATAGAGCGGGTATTAATCCCAACGGGTCGTGCGATTGTGATTACACATGAAATTCGCCTGATGAACACGCTCATACCTTCACGGACGCGCTTAAAACTGGATAATCAATATCAGATTGTTCAACGCGGATTACATCCATGTATTTATGTATTCAGAAAGTCGGTATAAGATGAAAATTTTATTTCTATGTACATGCTTGATGATGGTCGTCATGGGGTGTGTCCCAGAAGAAAAACCGCAAATTATTGTGCGACTATTGGTCGATGGCACGGAGCGCGTATATCAGAATAGTGAACCCATCACCGTAGACCAATTTTTGCGACAAGTGGGTGTCACATTAGATGCACTCGACCGTGTAAACCCCGAACGTTGGACACAAATTTTTGATCAAATGGTCATCACAGTCGTGCGCGTTAGCGAGAGCGAATCGTGCGAAGATGAAGCCTTGCCTTTCAGACGACAAACACGTCTTGTAGAAGGTTTAGCACCGGGCGAAGAGCGCATTGGTCAAGCAGGTGTTAATGGTGTCGAGCGGGTTTGCTATCGACTCGTGGTTGAGAATGGTGTCCCAAAAGACCGTATTCAGATTAGCCGTGTT
>PGTJ01000403.1 GCA_002794515.1 Phototrophicales bacterium | reverse complement strand
ATTTGTGCCTGCGGGGGCAGAAGTAGTTATTCCATTGAATGAAGATTTGACTGCGCCGATTGATGTGCCAAGCAACCCTCTGCCCTACAAACCGAGTGATGTGTCGTATTTGCCCATTACAGAAAGCACCCAGCTTGTGCCAGAGGTAGTTACACTCATCGACCCGCTCACCCCAGAAGATATTGACACCGCCATCGCCCAAGCATTCGCCCCGTATGGTGCAATCGATGGTTTATATTCATTCAACCGTGTCGAGATTATCACCCATGTCGCGCCCAATTATACGGGTGGATTTTGTAATGGTGGTGGCGAGAGCCAAAGTTATACCAGTCGGATGCAATTCACAGCCGAGGGCATCGTCTCGACAGATGGCGTATCGAATGGCTTAGCACCAATTGCCAATGGTGTATGGGGCGACCCCGATAGCGCGCATCAAGCCCTATACACACTCGGCGCGAGTGGTACACAAGCCAGCGCCCACACTTTTAGGGCGCTATCGGTGAACACCATCCAAGAAAAACGCACCGCCATGATCAACAATGTTAACGGCTTATCCAGTTCATGTACGGGCATTTACATCGGCACATGGATTGCCCCATAACCCATCTGAACAGATATTTTAGAGGTATTTTTGTGATAAGATGAACATATCGCATATCACAATACTTGCATACAGAGGAGTCCGATATGACAACGCATCGCATCAAATACCTCTTGCTCAGTTTGGGGATAATCGCTTTATTCACGAGCATTATCACGGCAACTATCGCACAAGATTGCCCAATGGTGATTGAAGACATCCTAAACACGGTTGGTGATATTTGTGCCGATACAGGCAGAAATCAGGTCTGTTATGGCAATTCTAATATCACCGTCACACAGGCGAGCGATTATTTAGAATTTAACACGGTGGGCGACATCACCGACTTGGTGAGCATCAAAAATTATTCACTCTCCCCTTATAACGCACAAGACAACCTATGGGGTATTGCGCTGATGAAAGTGCAAGCCAATATCCCCGACACCATACCCGGTCAGAATGTGACCCTGTTAGCATTTGGCGATATCGTGTTAGAAGATGCCACAGAAGGCATCTATCTGAATGCGACAATCGATACCAACACACCCGTTTTTATCGCCCCAGCCGATGAACGAACAGACGATAATACAGTCACCACACTGACCGCCGATACACCTATCCAGATTATCGGTCGGAATAACAATAGTGATTGGTTTTTGGTGCATCTGGGAGAGACCGCCAATTACCCCAACGGTTGGGTACAACGGGCGAATATCAGTCCATTAGGAGATGACAGGCTGTTATTGCCCATTTATGCTGATGATGTGCTGATGAACACCGATGCTTCTTTACCACGCGCCAACCCGATGAGCATTTTTCGCCTGAAAACAGGTATCGGCGAGACGAATTGTCAGCAATTGCCACCCGATGGGGTGCTAATCCAAACACCACAAGGCATCGGCAGGGTTCAGATGACGGTGAATGGTGTGCGGATGAGCTTTGGTTCGCTGGTTTATCTGACATCGGCACTACAGAGTCTCATTGTATTCGTCTTAGACGGGACGGCTACGGTCAGTGTTGGCACAGATACACAACTGATTACCACAGGCGGTGCCATTTCAATCCCCATGACCGAGACAATGACCGCACCCACAGGCACGCCCAATTCTGTCATACCATATCAGGATATAGAGGCTTTATTTGGTATCAATTTGGATAACCTGTTATCGGTCGGCAATTCCAACATCTTTAACGCACCACTAGATGAATTCAAAGATGTCAACTGGGATGATATGCACCAAGACATCATCAGCACATTCGCACCAAACGGTGCGATGGATGGGGTATATTTTTTCACTCTAATCGATTTCCAAATGCTCATCCCGCCAACATTTGATGACCCCAGTTGCAAACCACCAACAGAGCCTTACAAAGGATTTATCCAATCGTTCACATTCGCGCCAGATACGTTGTATATTAATTATGGATCGAAATATCCGCCCTATCCCGTCCCCAAGATTAGCCCCAATATGTGGGGAGATGCGCCCGAAAAGCATGATTCGCTCTTAACCCCATCCCCTACCCCTAAAACGGATTACGCCATCACATTTACGGCGATCTCACCGACTTCATTACAACTCATGTCGTCTTATCTGACAGCCATCAGCAATTCAAAGAGTTTGTGTAAGCGAACCTACATCGGCACATGGATTGCTCCATTGGGCATCATCACACCTTGAAAAATAGGCGGGGAAACCCGCCTAT
>PGTJ01000306.1 GCA_002794515.1 Phototrophicales bacterium | reverse complement strand
CGCAATGGTAAACTCATCGGCAGTGATGTGCGCCGATTAGACAACGCCGAAGACGAGACCGATGAGACTATCCTCAGCCAATTCATCACCCAATTTTATACCGAGATGGATGAAATCCCCAACGAGATTATTTTGCCCAACGAAGTGGAAGAGGCGAAAATCATTGAACGGTGGTTGACCGATAAGCGCAACACTAATAAAGTGCAAATCACCGTCCCTCAACGGGGTGATAAGCGCAACCTCATCAAGATGGCGCATGAAAATGCCACCGAAGCCATACGAATGATGAAAGCGCAATACGAGGCAGATAGCATCAAACAAGAAGAAGCACTGGCGAAATTGCAAGAGGCGCTGAATTTGCCCCGCATCCCCAACCGCATCGAATGTTACGACATCAGCACCACACAAGGCACGGCGATTGTCGCCAGTCGGGTGATGTTTGTGCGTGGAACACCGAAAAAGAGCGAATATCGCCGTTTTAACATCCGCACCGTGAAACACAAGGGCAGTGATGATTATCAATCGATGCGCGAGGCGCTCACACGGCGTTTTCAGCGCTATGTCGATTCGCTTCAAAATCCAACCATCATACAACCCGGTCAAGAAGACCGTGATGAGACATGGCGCTTGTTGCCCGATTTATTGTTGATTGATGGTGGCAAAGGACAACTGGGTGTGGCGGTGGAGGTGCTGACGCAATTCAACCTGCTCGACCGCGTGCCTGTGGCATCTTTAGCGAAACAATTTGAAGAATTGTATCTGCCCAATAATCCCGCACCCATCGTATTGCCCCGCAATAGCCCCGCCCTCTATCTGGTACAACGGGTGCGCGATGAAGCACATCGCTTCGCCATCACCAGCCATCGGCAACGGCGCGGTAAAACAGGCTTAGCCAGCCGATTAGAGCAAATCCCAGGCATCGGTCCCAAAAAGCGCAAAGCGCTACTCAAAGCCTTCGGCAATTCGATAGACGCGATAAAATCTGCCCCCATCGAAGAATTGATGAAGGTGAAGGGTGTGAATTTGGCATTAGCCGAGAGCATCAAGGAATTGTTATAACAACCCAGCAATTAAGGGCTTGAACTTGCCAAAATATGGGTATAATCAACAGGATATGACAGCATATAAACAGGAAAATCACCCATGACCGAAGAACTCGATCTGATCCAATTGGCGAAAAGCGCCAAAGACGCGGGATATGCCCTCGCCAAAGCAACCACCGAGCAGAAAAATCATGCCCTGATGTGCATCGCCGATGCACTCATGGCGCATAAAGATGAATTGCTCCGCGCCAACCAAGCCGATTTAGATGAAGCGCGTGCCAATGGCACAAGCGAGGCGCTACTCGACCGCATCAATTTGCAAAAACGATTAGACGGAATTATCAATGATATTCGCACCGTTGCCAGCCTGCCCGACCCCGTGGGGCGTGTGATAGAAGAACGGGTATTGCCCAATGGCTTGCGCGTCTCGCGCCGTCGAACACCAATCGGTGTGATTGGTGTGATTTATGAGGCACGTCCGAATGTCACCATCGATATTGCCGTGTTATCGCTCAAATCGGGCAATGCGTGTATTCTGCGCGGTGGCAAAGACATCTTACGGAGCAATATGGCGATCATCGCCGTGATGAAACAGGCGATCATCCAAAGCGGATTGCCCGCCGAT
The DNA here is from genome assembly GCA_002794515.1 of Phototrophicales bacterium. Classification (GTDB taxonomy): domain Bacteria; phylum Chloroflexota; class Anaerolineae; order Aggregatilineales; family Phototrophicaceae. The sequence goes on along the minus strand of PGTJ01000306.1, from coordinate 1,528 downwards.
GCCGTGCAACTCATCGCCAGCACCGATCGCAAATATGTGGGCGAGATGCTCGAATTGCACGATTATATCGATATGATTATCCCCCGCGGTGGTGCAGATTTACATCGCTTCTGCAAAGAAAATAGCACCATCCCCGTCATCACGGGTGGTGTGGGGATTTGTCATCTGTATGTCGATGAATCGGCAGATGTGATGTCGGCGCTGGAGGTGATTTATAACGCCAAAACATCACGCCCATCAGTATGCAATGCGTTAGATACCGTGTTGGTGCATCACAATATGGCATCTGCCGTATTGCCCCGTTTGGTAGATAAATTATATCCCGCAGGGGTGGAATTTCGGGCAGAAAAACGGGCAATGACGTATATTCAAGATTTATGCTATGCCAAAATTGTCCCCGCAGGTGATGATGACTTCGATACCGAATGGATGGCGCTCATACTCGGCTTAAAGGTGGTGGATTCGCTAGATGAAGCGATGGCGCATATTCGCCAACATAGTTTAGGGCATTCCGATGGCATCCTCACCCAAAATGCCGAACATGCTGAACGCTTCTTGAATGAAGTGGATTCATCTGCCGTGTTTTGGAATGCCAGCACACGCTTCAATGATGGTGGAGCATTGGGCTTAGGGGCAGAGGTGGCAATTAGCACACAAAAACTACACGCTCGCGGACCGATGGCACTAGAGGAATTGACGACCTATAAATGGGTGGTCATCGGCGAGGGGCATATCCGCAAATGACCACCCCATATTAGATGTTGGTCGGTGATGTGAATACACGCGGTCCGAAATGGTCTATGATGGTATACGGACCGTTACGTAATTCTTCGATGGTGGTGGTGGTGAGCCGTTTGAATAACTCCATAAAGCCATGGGGTTTGACCAAAAAACAATTCCCCCCCTTCTCTAAGACACTTTGCATGAGTGACCGCTCATCGTGCATGGTCGCCACCACCAGATAGGCATCTGGGAAGCGTTTCCGTAAATCGCTAGTCAATTGCAAACCGTTCATATCGGGTAATTCCATATCGACTAATGCGATGGTCAGCGACTCCAGGGCGCTGGCTTGTTCTAATGCCGCTTTTCCACTAGAAGCCCCCACAATCTTAAACCCCGCCATCATCATCAGACGTTCCAAAAAATCTCGATTGGCGGGTGTATCATCTATAACAAGGGCTATTTTTTCGGTCATCAGAAAAATCCTTCATAAAGAAGCGTGTTTATTTCTAATCATCTTAAAGTTTTATTAAAATTCTGTCAACACTTTACTGTGGTATCTTCACATCACCTTCGCTTTTCTCATTCGGTTTATCTGACGAGTCCGCTTTTGGCGCATCATCCGTTTTTGGTGCATCTGTTGATGGTGTACTCACATCCGATTTCGCATCTGTAACAGGTGATGTGACGGTTGGCGGGGTCGGCACGACAGGTGTTTCTGCCTTCACTTCGGGTGTCGGTGAGGTCGGCACGACAGGTGTTTCTGCCTTCACTTCGGGTGTCGGTGGGGTCGGCACGACAGGTGTTT
>PGTJ01000421.1 GCA_002794515.1 Phototrophicales bacterium | reverse complement strand
TAGCCTCCAGACGATCTTCCCCACATTAGTACAGGCAATCGAGGTTAACTTGCCATGATAACGGCATAATAAGACTATCGTCCTACGATATTGCCCATATATTGGCTTAAAAGCCGTGTGTGGGCTATACTGATAAAGACATTTTTCGTCCTCTAGTTTGTATTGGCGAGGATTTTATCATGCACAACAAAAAAATTGTGTTCATCCCAATTACATTTTTGGCTATATTGGTGTTGAGTGGTTTGTTACTCGTCACCACCTCTACACCCGCCCAAGCACAAACCTTCGGTACGGGTCCGTGGACATCGCAATTTTTTAATTCGCCCAATTTCCAAAATCCCATCCCAGGTGCCACACCGACCTATACCATTATTAGTTTCAATTGGGGGACGGGCTTCCCGACCGATGCGGGTGGTATTCCCGTGAGTGGTGTGCCAGCCGATAACTTTTCGGCGCAATTCAATTCGACACAAACCTTTAATGCAGGCACATATACCTTCACCATGAATGCCGATGATGCCGCCAGTTTGTATATCAACAACGTGCAAGTGATGGCGATCACCACCGCGGGGTCACAATCGGTACAGGTGGTGTTGCCCGGTGGTGCTGTGACCATGCGGATTGATTACACCGAATTTGCAGGGACTGCCAGCTTATCGCTTTCGTGGGTAGACCAAACCGGTGGCGGTGGTGGTAGTGCTACAGCAGGACCGACCTTCACCAATGCCCCACCCACACGGACACCACTGCCCGCCATCCCTGCAGGGGCGTTAACCGCCACTGTCATCCGCACATCAACATTGAATGTGCGCGAAGCTCCGTCTACGGGCGGGCGCGTATTGGGACGCATTTTGCGCGGACAAACGTATGCCGTGGTTGGGCGTAATGAAGAGGCGACATGGTTTTTATTGCAATTATCGGGCTTTCAAGCATGGGCATATGGATATTATCTGTTCATCAATGGCAATGAGTTCAACGCGCCGATTAGCAGTTCGACATCGTTATTTGGCTTGGCGGGGATGCCCGATACTGGTGTGCGCGGATTAGCCGAATCGGTCATGCGCTTGCGTCAGGGACCATCGGTCGCCACGACACAAATCGGACGGGTGACATGGGGCGATCAATTCCCCATTGTTGGTCGCACAGCAGATGGCTACTGGCTACAAATTGTCTGGAAAGGCACTGTGGGGTGGATATACGCGCCATATGTGCGGATTGTCGCAGGCGATTATAACAATCTACCGATACGATAATAGACGATATGAATATTCAGCATCAAAAAAGGGCGCTATCATGCGCCCTTTTGCGTGTTATCCCAGTGCATCGTAGCCCGGACCCGTCGAGAAGAAATCGTAATTGGGTTGAATATCTTGTGTTAAATCCACCACATCACCCGCTTTGTGTTTGATGAGCGTCTTGGTGGCAAAATCGAGCCGTTCTTGACCATCTGCCATTTTATAATCACTGGGGACTTCTTCTTCGATGAAAATGGCTTCAAAGGGGCATTCTGGCACACATGCGCCACAATCGATGCACGTATCGGGGTCAATGAAATACCAGGGCCATTCATTTTCGGGTTGACCAGGGACGATACATTCGACAGGGCAAACTTCCATACACGCGCCATCGCGCAAGCACAAGCTGGTGATGATATGGGTCATGATTAATTGCTCCTCAAACTGATTTCACAAACACTGTCCAAAATAGGATGATACTTATTATGCTAGATTATAACCCCCATCATAGCAAAATTTGAGCGGGGCTACTGTGACTTTTGTTGGATTTGAAAAATCAATTTTTGCGTCCGATAAAAAGATTTAACCTCGGTTAAATTTTTATTCATGGGTATGGGTTTCGGCGAGGCGTTGTAGACCGTCTCGGTCGGCGATGACGATTTCGCGTCCTTTTTTACGCAAATAGCCACCGTTCAACAAGCCCCGTAATGCCCGCCCGACCACTTCGCGGGTTGTGCCTAAAATGGCGGCGATTTCCTCTTGGGTGAGTTTTGTCGGGGCTTCGGTGATATGTTCGGCATAAGTGGTCTCGTGCAAGAAGAGTTTGGCGAGGCGTGCGGGGATAGAGCGGAAGGTCATATCTTCGAGGCGTTCTAAATAATCCCG
>PGTJ01000323.1 GCA_002794515.1 Phototrophicales bacterium | reverse complement strand
TTTTTTGCGGGCATCATGAAGTAATTTGTATAGGGCATTGCGATTCGTCCCCATTTGTTCGGCAACAATATCCATCGGAATCCCCTTCAGGGCGATGGCGGCGATGGCTTGATATTGCCGTTCTGTCAGAGCCTCTTCGAGCGCTCGGTTAATTTTAGCCAGCACATCTGCCCGTTCCACCGATTTTTCTGGTGTGGGGCTATGGTTATTATCCAGCGCATTAGAAGGGGGCAAATCGCCCTCTGCGGTCATGTCATCGAGGCTAAAATCTTTATAACGGGCGCGACGCAAATCGCTAATCGCTACCCGAATGGCAATGCGATTCGCCCATGTGGTAAAAAGGCTTTCCCCCCTAAAATTTTTGATATTATCTATAATTCGCAATGTGGCATCTTGTGCTAAATCATCCGCCATTTGCTCTAGTTCTTGCAACGACAACCCACGTAAATCGCTTCGTTCTTGGCTCAGATAGTATAAAATACTGCGCTTCAAACGCGCCCGCAAGTCTTCGAGGGCTTGCGCCTGTCTATCTGCTGGCCCCGTTAAATCTTCTAACCATTGCTCATTCGTGCGTTGTTCGGTCATCCAAAAACTTTCGATCAAATTTGTTCAAATGTAATCCTGATAGTCAAATGCCCAAGCCGTACATCATCACCATCGCGTAAAACACGTTCTTGATGGGCAACCAGCTTCTGACCATTTAAGTATGTACCATTGCGGGCATCTTGGTCAATGATGTAAAGGGCGTTATCTTTGCGGTTGATAACGGCATGTTTACGCGAGACCCCTTTTTCGATAGCACCATAATCGGATAAATCGATATCGGGCTTATCACCAGTTTTGGGATCGCTACGCCCCAAAACCAATTCTTCAATCTCAATGGCTTTGAACATCAGCGAGCGCGGTTCGCCTTCAATACCCAACACCAAATGTGTACGTGGCGTAAACCGTGCCGACCCCCACTTGGCTTTATCATCTTGATAATCGGTATCATCAAATGTTTTTGTTTCTGTTTCAATTTTGAGCAATTCGCCACAGAAGGTGCATATCTTCGCATCTTCGTCATTCAGATTACCACATTTTTGGCATTTCACTTGTTGATTGATCATTGTCGTACCACCTTAACCATCATATGGATACCATCTATATTAACATGATATGTTCAAACGTGCATGATACATATTTCATAAATACACCTACTAATCTATCACAGAATTGCCCCGCTCGGTACGAATTTTTCGTGAATTTTTACGAGATATAACAGCATATTTCTTTTCTTAATTTACGGAATTTTTTCATATGTGATCATCAGTATTAGCAAAATTAGCAAATCCATAAGAACTTTGCTAGAAAATCGTGCTGATTATTGACGTGAAAGCACAATCATGTTATTCTTTTCTCAGAAATTAGCACTCGTGTGGTTAGAGTGCTAATTGATATGCAAGATAAAACACACCATGTATCAGTAGGAGGAATACATTATGACTATCCGTCCTTTGGGCGATCGTGTTTTGGTTGAACCCGTAGAAAAAGAAGAAACCATTGCTGGTGGTTTGTTATTACCCGAAACCGCTAAAGAAAAACCCCAACAAGGGAATGTTTTGGCGGCTGGCGAAGGTCGTCGTGATGAAGAAGGCAAACGCATCCCGATGGATGTTAAAGTGGGCGATAAAGTGTTGTTTGCCAAATATGCCGGCACAGAAATCAAACTGGATGGCAAAAAATTGCTCATCATGAAAGAAAGCGACATTTTAGGAATTATCACCGAATAATAGCTTCGCCAACAAACTGCGATTGAAGGAGAGAGAACAACTATGTCTAAACAAATTATCTTCAAAGAAGAGGCTCGTCGTAAATTACAAATCGGTGTCGATGCAGTTGCCAACGCCGTCAGCACCACACTCGGTCCCAAGGGGCGTAATGTGGCGCTGGATAAAAAATTTGGTGCGCCAACCGTCACCCATGATGGTGTGACTGTCGCCAAAGAAATTGAGCTGGAAGATCCATTTGAAAATATGGGCGCGCAACTCCTCAAAGAAGCCGCCACCAAGACCAACGACATCGCGGGTGATGGTACCACCACCGCCACCGTGTTGGCACAAGCAATTGTCAATGAAGGCTTGAAAAATGTCGCCGCAGGCGCGAACCCTATGTTGCTCAAGAAGGGTATCCTCGCCGCCGCCGATATAATCGCCAAGAACATCCTCGAACAAGCCACACCCATCGAAACCAAAGAAGAAATTGCCAATGTCGCTAGCGTCTCTGCCCAAGATGATGTCATCGGCAATCTGATTGCTGAAGTGATGGATAAAGTCGGCAAAGATGGCGTGGTGACGGTCGAAGAATCGCGTGGTCTCGAATTTGAAACCGATTATGTCGAGGGGATGCAATTCGATCGTGGTTACATCAGCCCCTATTTCATCACCGATTCGGCGAACATGGAAGCGGTCATCGAAAATCCCTATATCCTCATCTATGACAAGAAAATCAGCGCCGCCGCCGACATCATTCCCCCACTGGAAAAATTGGTGCAAATCGGCAAACGCGAATTGGTCATCATCGCCGAAGATGTCGATGGTGAAGCACTCGCCACATTGGTGTTGAACAAACTGCGTGGTAATCTGAATGTGTTGGCAGTCAAAGCCCCTGGCTTCGGCGATCGGCGTAAAGCCATGTTGCGCGACATCGCTATCCTGACTGGTGGCACCGTCATCAGCGAAGAAACTGGTCGCAAATTGGAATCGGTGACTATCCAAGATTTGGGTCGTGCCGCCAAAGTCGTGTCGGATAAAGAAAATACGGTCATCGTTGATGGTGCGGGTAGCCAAGAAGCCATCGAAGGACGTATTGCCGAAATCCGCCAAGAAATTCAACTCAGCACCAGCGATTATGACAAAGAAAAATTGCAAGAACGCCTCGCTAAATTGAGC
>PGTJ01000028.1 GCA_002794515.1 Phototrophicales bacterium | reverse complement strand
CGATTATGGAACAAGAACATACACTCAAATCTTATAACTTGACAGACGATGAGCATCGCCTCACCGAGATGATGAAGGCGCTCGGTCATCCTGCACGGATGCAGATCGTCCGTTATTTGATGGAACATCCCCAATGTATCACGGGGGATATTGTGGATGTGTTGCCGTTGGCACAAGCGACCGTCTCGCAACATCTCAAAGTTCTGCGCGATGCGGGTCTGATTTGTGGCACAATCGAAGGCACTGCCACCTGCTATTGTTTGTGTAATGAAACCGTAGCATGGTTCAAGGCACAGGTAAGCGACTTGTTCTAAAATTTTTTTACGTTTTTCTATCGTATTTTTACGATAAAAGAGAGGGTATCATGACACATCATTTGCCCGTAGCGGTTATCGGCGGTGGTCCAGTGGGATTATCGGCAGTAGCACACCTATTAGAACGGGGCGAAACACCCATATTATTTGAAGCAGGCGATAGCATTGGCGCAAATCTGCGCGATTGGGCGCATGTGCGGATGTTCTCGCCATGGCAATATGTGGTCGATAAAGCCAGTGTGCGCTTGCTGATGGCACATGGTTGGCAAATGCCACCCGCCGATGAATTGCCCACAGGGGGCGACCTGCGCGAAAAATATCTGCTTCCATTTGCACAATTACCCCAAGTTGCACCACACATCCACCTCAATGCACGGGTGATGGCGATTAGTCGTAGTCGCGCCGATAAAATGAAGACCGCCAATCGCAGAAATTCGCCATTTGTCTTGCATGTGGTGTATGCCGATGGTCACGAAGCGCACATCCAAGCACGGGCAGTGATTGATGCCACTGGCACATGGAATACACCGAATCCGTTGGGTGGGAATGGATTGCCCGCTATCGGCGAAAAGCGCCATAGCAATAAAATTTTCTATGGCATCCCCGATGTGCATGGATTGCACCGCGCTCGCTATGCCAATAAGCGTGTGATGGTCGTTGGGAATGGACATTCTGCCACCAATGCCCTGCTAGATTTGGGTAAATTGCGCGAAACGCACCCCGATACCGAAATTTTTTGGGTATTGCGAAGCGCCAACATGACTCGTTCATTCGGTGGCGGGGTGAATGATGAACTATCGGCACGCGGTCAATTAGGAGAACGGCTAAAAGCCAGTACAGAGGCAGGCATGTTCCACATCGTTGCGCCGTTTTTCATCACTGAAATCGCCGAAAATGCAGATGGTGTGCTGGTCATCGGCAACAATGGGGAAGATATACACACGGTGGTGGTCGATGAAATCATCTGCACCACAGGCGCACGCCCCAATTTAGACATGCTCCGCGAATTGCGTCTGGATATGGATAGCGCACTCGAAAGTGTGAGCGCCCTCGCGCCGATGATCGACCCCAATATCCACAGTTGTGGGACAGTCCCGCCACATGGCGAAGCAGAACTGCGTCATCCAGAGCCAGATTTTTACATCGTGGGCATGAAGAGTTACGGACGCGCCCCCACCTTTCTGCTCCTAACAGGTTATGAACAGGTGCGTTCTGTGGTGGCGATGTTGGTTGGCGACACACAAGCCGCGCAGATGGTCGATTTGGTATTGCCAGAAACGGGCGTGTGCGGTGTCGATGATGGCTCTGGCGGTGGATGTTGTGGGACAAACACGAGCAGTGTGACCATTGGTATTAGCGAAATTCCACTTGGTACTAGAGTCCAGATTTAACAATCAGTTAATATAGAAAAACGTATGGGATGGGTGGCGTATATATGCCATCCAATCTTTTTATTGGCACACTTATCTCTTCGGACACACATCATGACCACCACACCTAAGCGCTATTATGGCTGGACAATTGTCTGCACACTCGCCATCACCGAGACCATCTCGTGGGGCATCATCTATTATGCTTTTTCGGTATTTCTACAACCGATGGAAGTGGATACAGGCTGGTCACGCGGGGAATTGACTGGGGCATATTCGTTGGGGTTGCTGGTGATGGGCTTTATGGCGTATCCTGTTGGGGTGTGGGTCGATAAGCACGGTGGACGTTTTTTGATGACCATCGGTTCGATTTTGGCGAGTTTATTGATGGTGGCGTGGTCACAAGTGACCGATTTAACCACATTTTATGTGTTATGGATGGCATTAGGGGCGTGTGCCTCGCTGGTGTTATATGATACAGCCTTTGCTATCGTGGCAAAATGGTTTGTGACAAAACGCACAACTGCATTGGCGCTCATCACCTTTGCCGCGGGGCTTGCCAGCACCATCTTCGTCCCCTTAGCCGACTTTTTGCTCAACTTGGGCGGGTGGCGGAATGCGGTGCTGATATTGGGCATCTTGTTGGGAATGACGACCATCCTACCCCATGCCCTGATTTTACGGCGAACACCCGATGATTTGGGATATATGCCTGATGGCGGGGTTAAAAATCCGACCAACGCAACACCGACTATCACAGGAAGCACATTATCAGAGGCGATACGCACACGCTTTTTTTGGGTACTCATCCTGACCTTCAGCTTATCGTATTTATCGGCATCCGCCATACGGGTGCATTTCATCCCCATCTTGACCGATATGGGCATTCATCCGAGTACGGCGGCAATCGCCAGTGGGTCTATCGGCATTATGCAGGTGGTCGGTCGGTTATTTTTCGCCCCACTCGAAATGCGGACATCCAGTTATATCATGGTGGCGGTGGTGTTCGCCATGCAATTCTTATCGCTCATCATTTTGGGCATGAGTGGCATGGGATTATGGCTGATCATCCCATTCATTCTCTTTTTTGGCATGGCATTTGGGGCGAATACGTTGGCGCGCCCGTCTATCCTCGCCGATATGTTCGGATCTGCTCATTATGGACGCATATCGAGTATCATGGTCATCTTTTTGACCATGGCTGGGACAATATCCCCTGTCGGGGCGGGTTGGTTATATGACCGTTTTCATAATTATGACCTTGTGTTGATCGTCGCCATCGGCTTAGTGATGCTATCATTGGGCATCATTTTATCGAGCAAACCACATCAAAAAAAACACGCCTAAGCATTTGGTATTATAATGGACGCATGACCTTATTTATGCTAGGAGTTTTTCATGCGCCTCATCAACATTTGTATTCTCATTTTAATCGTGTTCAACGTGCCGATTATCATGGCACAATCTGACGATAAAGCACCCATCGGCACTAATCTGACGGGCATCGCCAGTTGGAATCCCATATGGCAATTTGTAGATGTATTCAAAACCGCTCGCCCATGGATTTCGCAATGCGATGGATGTGGCTGGGGTGAAGGTGGTGATTTAGATGTATCGCCAGATGGTTGGGTGATGTCGTTGCGCGATAACCAATATGCCGAGACGGTCATGTTGGATGGCGGGATATATCCACAAGGCGAATATGTGCTGACCTATGACGGGGATGGCGATATTCGCTTCAATTTCAATTCGGCGACCATCATCAGCCAAGAACAAGGGCGGATCGTGTTCACCATCAATGGTGATTATGGCTTATGGGTGCAAATCCGCGCCACCAATCCACAAAATCCGATCCGCAATATTCATGTGTATATGCCCACATTTGAAGGCACAAATGCAATTTTTCATCCCGAATTTTTAGCCAGCCTAGACGGATTCACCGTGTTACGCTTCATGGACTGGATGGCGACCAATAACGCCACCATCGTCTCGTGGGATGAGCGCCCCAAACCGACCGATGCACAATGGCACGAGAATGGTGTGCCAGTAGAAATCATGGTAGCATTGGCGAATACGGTCAATGCCGATGCGTGGTTCAACATGCCACATATGGCAGATGATGATTATGTGCGCCAATTCGCCACCTATGTGCGCGACCATCTGAATCCGAATCGCCGTGTTTATATCGAATATTCCAACGAGACATGGAACAATCAATTCAGCCAAGCCTGGTATGTGATTGAACAAGGACGGGCATTGGGGCTATCGGATGATGATTTTCAGGCGGGTTTGTTTTATCACAGCCAACGTGCGGGCGAAATATTCGCCATATGGGAAGATGTGTTTGGCGGGACAGAGCGCCTGGTGCGCGTCCTCGCCGCCCAAGCCGCCAATTCATGGACGGGGGAACAGGTCTTGACCTACAAGGACATGTATACCCGCGCCGATGCGTTGGCGATTGCCCCGTATTTCGGCGGGTATCTGGGCGACCCACAAACGATTGATACCGTATTGGCGCGTGGTGTCGATGGCGTATTGGATGAAGCACAAGCGCATATTGCGGGTGAAGTGCGCCGTTGGATAACCGATAATGTGCGTATCGCATCACAATATGGGGTCGAATTGGTGGCATATGAAGGCGGTCAACATCTGGCAGGATTTTTTGGCGCAGAAGGGGATGATCGCCTGACAGAATTATTCATCAGCGCCAATCGTCACCCACGCATGGGCGAATTATATATCGACTATCTGAACCAATGGTCAAATTTGGGTGGTGGCTTATTCATGAATTTCAGCCATATCGCAACACCATCACAATGGGGAAGCTGGGGCATACTGGAATATCAGACCCAACCCCGCGCTGATGCGCCCAAATATGATGCAATTATGACCTATTTAGGCAAATAACACCCATTGCAATACCCCCTATTCTACCGTAGAATAAACCTATTCTATGATGGAATAGGGATAAATAATCATGAGCGCACTCACACCCGATATGGTGATACTCGGTTTGTTACATCACAAACCGCAACATGGGTATGATTTACTCGCCTGTTTTCATGATCCTGAACAGTTGGGACGGGTGTGGAAACTCAGCACCAGTCAGATTTATAATGTCCTCAAACGCCTCGAACAACACACCTATATCATCGGGCGGGCTATCGAATCGGATACCAGCCCTGCACGCATTGAATATCACATCACCGCTTTGGGCGAATCGCAATTGATGGCATGGCTCAATCATCCATATCCATCGGCGAGTGTGCGAAAAATCCGCGTGGAATTCATCAGCAGATTACACATCGCCCGCCTGCTTGGTCATCCGATAACACCGATTATCGAGGCACAAAGACGTGCCTGCGAAGATGAATTATCGCGCTTGCAAACAGAACGGGAACATGCCCTATTTGGCACATATTCACTTGTGACCGATTTGGTGATTGGTCAATTGGGGGCAATTATGGCTTGGCTACCATTGTGTGAAATCGAGGAAAAATCATGACAAAGATAATAACCATTGTATGGCTGGGTTTGATGGTCTGTTTGAGCGCGTGTGCAGGGGAATCAACCGCCATCAGCAATACCACACAACCGACATCGAATGTCACGCTGACCGTCTCTGCCGCCGCCGACCTCATCCCCGCCTTCACCGAAATTGGCGCATTATTCACACAAGAAACAGGCATCAAAGTCGAATTCAATTTCGGCTCGACCGGTCAACTGGCACAACAAATATTACAAGGTGCGCCAGTGGATATGTTCGCCGCGGCGAATCAGAGTTTCATCCAACAGTTAGAAGACGCGGGTCTCATCATCCCCGACACCCGTGCGGTGTATGCTGTGGGGCGCATCACCTTATGGACGCGCCGTGATAGCCCCTTGATATTCACATCGATTGACGATTTACGCGATCCGCGCATCGAGCGGATCGCCATCGCCAATCCCGAACACGCGCCGTATGGCGTGGCGGCGCGAGAGGCGTTGCAATCATCGGGATTATGGGATGAATTACAACCCAAATTGATCTTTGGCGAAAATATCGCCCAAACCTTGCAATATGCCGAGTCGGGCAATGTGGATGTGGCACTTGTCGCCCTATCATTGAGCATCCAGAGCGATGGCAAATGGGTTTTATTGCCCGAAGGCTTGCATAATCCACTGGTGCAAGCCCTTGCCGTGATTAAAAATACCCCGCATGAAGCCGAAGCACGCGCCTTTGCCTTGTTCATCAATGGCGAGATTGGTCATCCAATTATGCGGCGGTATGGATTTGTCTTGCCTGGGGAGGAGCCATTCAGCACACATGATTGATTGGCGACCCTTATGGTTATCTATCCAAACCACAGCGCTCTCGGCAACATTCATCTTCATCGTGGGGTTGATCTTATCGTATATTCTGGCACGCGGTCATTTTCGGGGCAAGCTCATCTTAGAGACGGTGGTCAACTTGCCACTCATCTTACCGCCAACGGTCGTTGGATATTACCTGTTACTGATGTTGGGGCGGGGCAGTTTTTTATATGAAACACTCGGTTTGCGGGTGATATTCACTTGGCAAGGTGCGGCGATTGCGGGCGCGATTGCGGGTTTGCCGATGATGGTACAAGCCTCGCGGGCGGCGCTGGCGGATGTGGATAAAGAAATTGAAGATGCCGCCCGTGTCGATGGCGCATCGGAATGGCGTGTTTTATTTCGCATCACCATACCGATTGCCAAAAATGGGATTGTGGCAGGATTTGTATTGGGAACAGCCCGCGCATTGGGCGATTTTGGCACAACACTGATGGTCGCGGGCAACATCCCTGGTCGCACACAGACCATGCCACTGGCGATTTACGATGCCGTCCAAGCCCTGCGTTATGAAGATGCCAATCTGATGGTACTCATCATGACCTCACTGGCATTCACCATCTTATGGCTGACGTATAATTTTATGTTGCCCCGTCATAAGGGATGAAGATGAGTGACCGATTTGAATCGGTATTTGATTATCCACAGATTTGTTATAATCAAATGGCAAATTAATTTTTTGTGGATACATCAAAAAGGAGTTTTTCAAGATGGACTTTAAGAATATGACGGCACTAATCACGGGTGGCGCATCGGGTTTAGGCGAAGCGAGTGCAAGGCGATTGGCATCATTGGGGGCGAATGTGGTCATCTTAGACCGCGATGCCGATAGAGGTGCGATGGTCGCCAACGACATCGGCGACAAAGCGCGGTTCGCCAAGACAGATGTCACCAGCGAAGCCGATGTACAATCCGCCGTTGACCTCGCCAAAAGTACCTTTGGTGCGGTGAATATTTTGGTGAATTGCGCGGGTGTGGGCATGGCAATGCGTACTACTAGCAAAAATGGACCACATCCGCTTGAGATATTCGAGACGGTCATCAAAATCAACCTCATCGGCACATTCAACTGCATCCGCTTAGCCGCTACCGCAATGGAAGCCAATACCCCAAATGAACACGGTGAACGCGGGGTCATTGTGAATACGGCATCGGTGGCGGCGTTTGATGGTCAAATTGGTCAGGCGGCGTATTCGGCATCTAAAGGCGGGATCGTCGGCATGACCTTGCCGATTGCCCGTGATTTAGCCCGCAGTGGCATCCGCGTGGTGACAATCGCCCCAGGTCTGTTCAACACCCCCTTATTGGCGGCGTTGCCCGAAGAAGCACGCTTGTCATTGGGGCAACAAGTCCCATTTCCATCGCGCTTAGGCGAACCGAGCGAGTATGCGTTGCTGGTGTCGTCTATCATCGAAAATCCGATGCTGAATGGCGAAGTGATTCGCTTGGATGGTGCTATTCGCATGTCGCCGAAATAATAGCTTATCACCAAAAACAGACCTCTATGCGAGGTCTGTTTAATCTGATGTGCTAATCAATTTGAGGCGTTTATCAAATCCACCGCGTATTTCACGTCTTTCATGTTGTTTTTGGATAATATCCGATTTTGATAATCCATATATAGCAATCAAAGCATCTATAACCTCATATAAATCGGCAATTTCAGTGATCAAATCATCGTCTGATGCAGCAGAGACCTCTTGGGCTTCCTCAACAACTTTATTTCGTAATGCCTGTTTATAGTCAGTATCATTCAATGTTTCAACCTCATATGTCTTACCCTCACGGGCAATCATTTCTAATATTTTATCGCGTATAAGTTTGTTATAAATTTTTGTCATATCAGCCAAGCAATTTATGAGGACGCAAGCTCACTAATGGATAAATATCAACATAGCTAAACGGTTGTTGATTGAGATGATGGGCTTTGTCTTGAATAAACAAGCACCAAGCATCTACACACATCGCTTCCACCCATTCTGATTTATCCAAGCATATTTTCCACAGCCAACTGGGAACTACAAAACACATGTCATCTGGGTTTATATTGGGAATAGCAACTATTTGATAAAAATCCGATCGTTTTCGTGGCTCATCAAAATATTTTTGCTGTGATGTGCCAGCATAGACAATCGGCTGTTTGACACCTTTCTGGATGACTACTAATGTATCATGATATTGTTGCAATAATTTGTCTGATTTTTTATAGATCTCTTGTTTGACAACATATCCTTGCCATAGATGATTTTTACCTTCTTGATATTCCCATGCTTGGCGAAATTCTGTCAAAGCAACTCGAAATATCATATCAGGCTTATTTATACTTTTGTGGACTGCTTGCCAAATTGGTTTGTCGACATCTACAAATACCCAATAATATGCTAACCAATATTCTGCTATTTTACGTAATGGAACAATCACTTCTTCTGTGTCAGATAAATCACAAAACTCGTTTGCTATATCATTGATTGCCCGAATTAAAGCAATCTTATATGTGTTTTGTTTTTTATCTTTGTAAAGAATATCCACAATCACATCACTGGCATCCATATGAGTTATCTGTTGATTTCTTCACTTTCTAAGCTATTACGCCATTTTATCGGGGGAAGACTATTTGAACAAGCTGTTGAAATGGTAGATAGTGATCTTACCCCTATTGAGCAAATTGATTTAATCGTTCGCGCCCTTTCAGAGATCAGAGTTCATATTAAATTAATAGGGACGACACGCCACAAAAAAACCCACATCGAGGAACCAGAGGTTTGGATTGAACCTGAGGCGAAACGACGCGCGCGCATCGACTTGAAAGTCGTGCCAAGCGCCCCCGCGCACAACACAAACACCTGTTCCTGTTTCGTCTTCTCGCCCATCGTCACTATTATATTCATAGCTTTCTGGCTTCGAGCGCGTCCATGTCCACAGGTTGCCACTGGCATCCAATATGCCATACGGCGACTCGCCATCTGGGAATAAACCCACCGCGCTGGTCATGCCGATGCCTGTTTTTTCCGTATTGCCTTTGGTCGCATCGAATCTATTCCCATACGGATATATTCGACCATCCGTCCCGCGTGCCGCCTTTTCATATTCCGCCTCGCTAGGCAACGTGATTTTCATTTTCTGATATGGCACAGTCTGATAGGTTTTGGTCGTCATATCCCACACCTGCATCGGCAATTGGGCTTGTTCAACATGATGCGTCAGCCACCGACAAAATGCCATCGCCATGTACCACGTCACATTCTCGCGTGGGTGGTTGGCATATTGAAAACGTTGGTTATAACGGCGACGTTTTTCATCCTCTGGAAAACCGTCCCACCATTTATCATCGCCAAAATCGGGCGCGTTTTCAAAGGCTTGATATTGGGCATACGTCACCAAGTAACGGCTTATGTAAAAGTCGGGCAGGTTTACGGTGTGGGCTGGCTTTTCGTCATCACGGTGGTCATCACTGCCCATTATAAACGCGCCCGCAGGCACATGACACCACACAATGTCGGGTAGTCCGTTGTCTGGATTAATGCCCACACCTTTGCGTGGGTCGCCGAGGATGCTCAAAATTCGCCCTGCACCCGCCCGCTCCACTGGGGGCAGGTGTCCGCCTTCGATGAGCTGGACGAGCAAGTTTTTGGTGTCTTTGATGACCACTTTGCCAACATTTGCCGTGTTGGGTGAAAGGGCATTATCCACGCCCACTTTTTCCAGCATTTCGCCCGCCAGCCACACTGCCCGCCAATCGGCATCGGTCTCGAAAGTGAGGCTTTCTAAGATTGCCCGAATCCCGTACAACGCCTGGCGGGTGCTGTTTTTGACGAATACCAAATAACCCGTTGCCAACAACAACACCTCGCGCCACCCTGTGCCACGTTTTGCCAAATCGGGCGCGAGTTCTTCCATTGGTCCAATATTCGCCACATAACAGGCAGCCAGAAATTCTTGAAAAGTGCGGTGTGGAAAAGTAAAGATGCGTTTTGCACCCATGCTCCCGCGCCCCACCAGTAACCCCGCACGACTTTCGACATAATCGCAAAATTCGCGTGCCAAGTTCCAGTCGCCTTTAACATAGTTCTCGACAATGGCAATAATTTCGGTCTGGGTAATATCGGCAACACCTGCACGCTCGGCATGTTCGTTATGGGCAGTGTAGGCAATTTGCCAAATCATCTCATAGAGCAAGCCATCGTTAGTGAATTTCATCTTTTCGCGTAGGGTGATAAAATCGCGCGGTCGCCATTTTTCGATGAGCAATTCGACACACTCATGATACAATCTGGCGCTCTCACGCGGGAGCGTCCCTGTGTGGTTATGCACAATCGCCATCACCGTGAGGAGCATGGGATTGCCCGCAATATCGCGTAGAGCAGGTACCTTGAGCCCTCTGATAAGGTCGTCAACACGGGCTTGGGCGGTGTGGGTGTCTATATCGCGCATGGTGATGAGGGCGTTATACCATGCGTTGACGAAATGCACGATTTGGTCTTGGTTAAATGGCGCAAAGGTCTCAACGGCATCCATCCCGCGCAATTGCCATTCGGGTTGAGCATAACTGAGGATGCGACAGGTGATGATGTAGCGATTGTTGGCATGGTAGCGCTCGATGATGTTGTGGATGGCATCACGCACCAATTCGCGCTTGTCTGGTGGCACTTCATCCAGCCCATCAAACATGACCAACACATCACCCTTTTCTAAATGATGCAAAATGCCTTTGACGATGTTCTCACCCATACCCCAACCTGATAATTCTTGGGTGATGTGCTTGATGAAAGTATCAATTGTAGTATCGTTGGCAAAGGCGGCAAAATCACGCAAGATAATCCGCAAAGGCACGTATGCGCTATGTCTCCAACCATCTGCGCGTAATCGGTCTAACCAACCTGCGTCTGGCGATAAAAAATGCCCGGTCATGCACAATGCCAAATAATTGACGAAAGTAGATTTGCCACAACCAGGGTCGCCCAACATCACAAGGCGCGAATAGGCATTGGTGGCTTCTAATGCGCTGAGTGGGGATAAATCGCGTTTTTCTCGGTCAGTTTCACCGAGTGCGCGGTCTGGTAGGACAGGTGAACCATCGTCATGGCGTTCTACTTGATGATGCAACAAAAGTGGGGTATACACATCTTCAATATCGACACTTTTCACATCGCTATTGGTGGCATCTCTGGCTTGTAACACGTTTAATAAGCCACTTTTATGGCTTTGTTTATGTAGCCAATTATGATAGGGTGCGAGGTTCGGTTCGACCTGAACCACACTTGCTAAAGCAATGGCAACCTGTCTGGCGAGGTCATCTGGTGTGGTGAAAAAACCGACTTCATCGGCTTTGACCCGTGCTTTGAACGCATCTAGTTTTGTTTGTTTGTCTTTGTCTTGTTCACGGTGTTCACTGTCACTGGGCCAAGGATGCTTATCCAACATGATGAAGCATAGGCGTGGGATACCTTTTTCGCCCGCCCAATCGTATTCGAGTTCGGTGATGCTTTTGCCACCATACCCATCAGGTTGCCAACCATAGCGATAGGCATAAATGCCGATATAAATTTCGGATTCGTCTATCATGCGCTTGCATTTGTCTACGGGATTTTCGCCCGTCTTGGGCCACGTCTCCATGCCAATAGGGAATAAGCCAAGTCCGATGAGGGTCTTGAATACGGCTTCTCGATGGTCTGGTAAATCAATGCTGGTACTGCTGATGAACACGTCGGTACGAATCTTAAAATTATCTGGCATAATGAGCTCCCTAAATAGTGGTTTTGTCAAAGTTATTTGCCCAAATCATAACCTATTCCCTATTTATTGGCAACCAAAAACGTTTATTGGCGAGTGCCTGCCGATGTGTGGTGTGGCTTTATATTGGATGGTGCTATTCGCATGTCGCCGAAATAATAGCTTATCACCAAAAACAGACCTCTATGCGAGGTCTGTTTAATCTGATGTGCGAATTGCATTTTTGCATCGGCATTTTATAATCACCGCAGACGATTTATATACATGAGGCAATATGATGAAAAAATGGTTGCGTTGGTTATTGGGTGGATTATTGGTTTTATTGGTTGTTGCGATGCTCATCCCGTTTATCATCCCCATCAGCGAGACGGGGATAGATGCCAAGATGTTGGTCAACGACCCAGATGGTGCATTCATCACCATACAGAATGTGGCTATCTATTATGAAGATAAAGGTGATAGTACTTCGCCTGTGGTGATACTGGTTCATGGCTTATTTGGTTCAACCGAGACATGGCGTTATAATGCTGATGTGCTTGCTGATGCAGGTTATCGGGTGATCGCCTTCGATCGACCGGGCTTTGGATTATCCGATAAGCCCGACTCGTTCAATTACAGTGTGAGCAATCAAGCCGATTTGACCGCCGAATTAATGGATGCGCTGAATATCGATACGGCGGTCATGGTTGGGCATAGCGCAGGCGCGAATGTATTGGGACATTTTGCCATTCGTCATCCAGAACGGATAACCAAATTGGTGCTGGTGGATGCGGCATTACTCACAGGCGGTCCACCCCCATTTGTTGGGGCATTATTGCGCTTTCCGCCGATATGGCGTTGGGGACGGGTTATTTTACAACGGGTTTTCACCCGTGAACAATTAGAAAATAGCCTTGCCTCGTTTTATGTGAATGCGTCTTTCCTCACCTCAGCCGATTATGATGCGTATTGGCGAGCATTCCAAACCCCCAATTGGGATATTGGCTTATTGGGGCTAACACGCGATAGCGCAGGAAATACCTTATCCCGCGAGGCGATCGCCACCATCCAAGCCAATACCGTGTTGATTTGGGGTGATCAAGATACCGTCACGCCGATTGCGGATGGCAAAGCGCTCACTTCGCTCATCCCCAATAGCCGATTGATGATTATCACCAACACAGGTCATCAGCCATTTGAAGAAGCACCAGACGAATTTAATCGGATACTGCTATCTGTTTTAGACACATGATGACACGTTCCACAGGCACATGATGTATTGGATATGCATTCATGTTCGATTTGCAAAATGACCCGCTTGCGCTGAATGCCCCAGCGATACCCCGCTAAATCGCCATTTTTCCGCACCACCCGATGACACGGAATGGCTAATGCCACTGGATTGGTGGCACATGCCCGCGCTACGGCGCGACTGGCGGTGGGTTGCCCCAATAGCATGGCAATCTGATCATATGAGCGTGTTTCGCCATACGGAATTTGACGCAAAATTTCCCACACACGGCGCTGAAAGCTGGTGGCGCTAATATCGAGTGGCAAGTTGAGATGTGTGTGATGACCATCTAAATAAGCGATTATCGGCGTGATGAATGGCATGAGCCGATCGTCATCACGGGTGATATCTGCCTGTGGAAATTCGCCGATTAAATCGGCATTCAGGTCATCTTCGCTATCACCCAAACTAATTTTACACACGCCACGCAGGGTCATGGCGACCATCAGATACCCCAGCGAACACGGCACAATGGTATAGGTGATGGTGATAGCTTCACCGCCCGTGCGATACGTGATGGGTGTCATGCCCAAAATATCGCCCGAATACACCTGACTGCTGGCGCTATAGCCCGCATCATACACGGCATCGGTGGCGGATATGCCCGCTTTGAGCGCCGTTTTCAATCGTCCTTGCCGATAGCTGTCGGCATATTGGCGGGGCGATATGCCCACGATGCGCTTGAATACCCGTTGCAGATGATACGGACTCATAGAAAATTGGTCGCCCAATTCATCCAATGTGGGGATGTGGTCGTGGTCGGTTTCTAAATAGCGACATATCGCCATCACCACATCGCTATGCGGGTCTGGGATAGTATCCAACGTGGGATGACACCGTTGACATGGACGGTAGCCTGCGTGTTGGGCATCATCGGCAGTCGCAAAAAATTCGACATGTCCCCGAAACGGACGGCGTGATGGGCAGGTCGGACGGCAGAATATCCCCGTGGTTTTGACGGCATATACAAATTGCTTGTCATAGGCAGAATCGCGGTTTTGGACGGCTTCCCAATAGGCTTGTTCGTTCATCGTGTGCATCCTTTATCTATCATTATAAGCTGATCGTATGCCATATCGGAATAGAAGACTATCACATTCTTGCGCGTCAAATTTTTGCATCAATATCCGATTTGATATATAAACAAGCGTATCGTTCAATATCCACGAGGCGACTTGTGATGACAGACTATATAGACCTGAACAATCGACATTTATGCGACCCCAATAAAGAATATTGTGTGTTAAATCTCGACCTCGATGGCATACCCTATCATGGATACATCGTGTTTTATCATCGTACCCAAAAAAACCTTAAACAGCTTGAACTCAAAGACCGAGGCGAGGCTATTCAGCAGGAATTGGCACAAGAGGGGTGGAAAATTGTGCATCAATATCTGGTACGTGGCGGGATTTACAAGGTAATCCATTATGAACGCCCAAAACCAATAACTAACCCATCACAACCGCGCATCATCGGACCGATGGATAAAGCCCATATGCAAGATGGTATGGAATATGCTTATCTGCTGTTTTATCGGGGTAAAGATGAGGCGTTTGTCATCGAATTTTATGATAAACAATCGCATCGCAAAACCGACCTCATGCGTGGCATCTCACATGGAGATATATTGGCACAGATGAAAACACAAGGTTGGCAACAAACTTATGGCACAGGTGATGCTGAAGGGGTGGTCAATTATTTCCAACGGCGCAAATCACCCGTGAATAATCCAAATTGGATACCGGTTCGCTCACAAGTCACATCTATGCCAACAATTACGCATCCGTCTGAACCGTCCCTCTCTGTTTCGGAATCTAAACATGACCAAACATCGGCGCACATCACACCAACAGACACCTATGAACGCCATATCATCATGATTGGAGGTGAACAACGCATCCTTCAACATGAGGGGAATAGCCAATTCATCGAAATCATCGAAAATGGTGCAAGCAAGCGACAAATCGGCAATATCCAACATCTATTAACACAGGCTATCGCCGATGGTTGGATACACCTGGTGACACAGACAAGCCCGACTAAAATCATCTTTATCTTAGGACGAAATGGGCAAGCCATTTCACCCGAACACATCTCACCAGAGCATCATACACAGTTGCCCGATAAGATACGCATCACCCGCATTGAGGATTTAGGGGATGAGTTAAAGGTCAGCGCGTATGATAACCAGAAAGTGGATAATTTGCGAAATCAGAAAAAATCGCTGGCAGAATTTGTGATAACCATGAAGCAAAGTGGTGAATGGCAATTGATATACGAAGCACAAGAAGCAGGGCATCGGGTGATTTATCTGGGGCGGATAATGCCATGAGTGAATAAAATCCTCAATGCTTTCTCAATTCATTTTTAATCATATCCCCACATTTGTGT
>PGTJ01000626.1 GCA_002794515.1 Phototrophicales bacterium | reverse complement strand
GCACAACATTAGTTGAGGCAAAAGTGCGCGGACGCGCCAGCGCAGGGACAGATATTAACCCGGTCGCGCATCTGATTTCATCGGCGAAAATCACCGCATTAGAACCTCTCGGCATCATTGAAGCCTTTCATGCGTTGGTCAGGCGCCTCGCCAGCTATGATGAACAAGCCCCTATCACCATGCCGATTCATGAACGGCTCGATTTTTGGTATCGTCCATCAGAAAAACACAAATTGGCATTTTTATATCAAGCTATCTCAGCCATTCCTGATGAATCACATCGCTTGTTTTTCTTATGCGGATTCTCAAATATCCTCAAAAGTTGTTCAATCTGGATGCAAAAGAGCAACAAGCCCACCCGTGACATGAAAAAAATTCCAGCCGACCCCTTCACGGCATTTCAAAAACAAATTAAAGCGATGCTCCGAGGCAATTTAGCCTATTATGACCTGTTGCGGTCAAATGGATATTTAGGGGTGAACGCACATGCGTATTGTCAGGATGCGCGTCAATCCCCACCCGAAAATGATAGTGTCAGTTTGGTGGTGACATCCCCGCCTTATGTGACATCCTACGAATATGCCGATTTACATCAATTACCCGCATTATGGTTTGCGTATACCGATGATTTAAGCCAATTTCGTAAGCAATTTATCGGCACAGCCTATCATCATAAACGCGAGATGCAAACCCATAGCGCCATTGCTGATTCAATTATTGACCAATTGGCGCAAAAGCACAAAAAATCGGCAGATGAAGTGG
>PGTJ01000143.1 GCA_002794515.1 Phototrophicales bacterium | reverse complement strand
TTTCTGAACACACCGACGAAATCATCCAGATGAACGCTGGAGGATTGAATTGGCATAGCGCCCTGACGGGCGGGTTGCTCGGCGCGTGGTTAATGAAAACGATTGTTTATCGTCAGGTGAATTTTCATTTCATGCTCGAATCGTGGGCAATCGCTATTCCTTTGGTTGGATTCATGGGTTGGTGGGCATGTGGGGCATTTTTTTGTGGGTATGGGGCAGAAATTAATAACTTAACCGATTACCCCGCCACATTGGTTTGGGAAGCGCCTGCCCTAAACGGCATGGTCGCGCCCCGCTTCGCCACACAACCATTAGGCATGATGTGGGCGGTGATGGTGCTTTTGGTCATAGTCATCTGTATATGGCGGGGATGGTTAGCCAATAAGCGTTTCGGCGCGAGTTTGATGTTATGGTCGGTGGGCATGATATTATTGGGTTATTTGCGCGGAGATGCGATGCCGATGTGGTCTGGATTACGCCTCGACCAATGGCTCGATGCCTTTATGCTCATTTTGGGCGGGGCATATGTGTTTTGGCATCGATGAAGGCGCAATCTTTGCGCCCTCATCATAAAAAAGGGGCTATTTATATTCAATTCCTATGATTATTGGGTTAAGTTGTGTGCCAACTTCGCCCAATGCCGCTTGTGAGGCATCTACGATAATCACCACATAGACCCCATCAACACTTTGTTGCTTAGCAAGTGCCAACCGCACATTCTGACCAACAAGATAAACGCTGGTTATCCATATTTCGTCCAAAATTTCTTGTTCCAGTGTTTGTACTGGTGCTGATGTAAATGTGGGGTCAATCACTGCCAAGGCATCGGCAATAGCTTGGTTGACATCCTCCCCCTGCACACCAACGGCATACAATGTGGCTTGTGTTTTGGCATCATAATAAGCGGTATACGTATCGGTACTGCGATTTTCCCAACCCGCTAGAATAGGTATGGCAAATAATCCACTGCCATCATCTTGATAAATAGCAAAAGTCATCTTGAGGTCAGCAATACAACTGCTATCGGGTGTGGCTGTCGGATTATTGACGAATTCGGTCATGATACTGATGGCACAGGTATCACCCAATTGACCATGTGCGCCATTGGGAAAGACCAAATGGGTGGCATTGGGCAACGAAGCGACAATCACATCCCCCCCTGATGGCGGGGTAATGGGGTCGAATTCACCACTCAAGACCAGTACAGGCACATTCGCGGTGGGTTGTGCATCTACAATTAGGCTATCTAATGCGGGGATGCCCAATTTGGCGCACAATTCGGGGAATTTAGCCGTATCGCGCACGAATACAGGCACGAATTCGGGGAAGATATCGGCAACAGGAAAATCGGCTTGTGTAAAATCGGCATCTTCAGAACACATCACGCTGTTATAGAAGGCGCTGGCGAAATCCTGACGCAAAACCAATTCTCCACCCCATTTTTCTAACCACGAGAAGTCATTATTATACATCTGCTCGATATAACGGGGCATATTTTGGGCGAGGTTAGAAGCATACATGGCGTTGAATGTCAGACCAATGAGTGTATCCCCTGTAATTAATGCGGGGCGGATAGAGTCATCTGTTGGGTCGGTGAAATCAACTGTGACCGGATTTTCATTCAAACGCGCCACCAATTCAAAATATTTGGTCTGTAAATCAGGGTAAGCCGCGTTGCAAGCCTCATCCATGGCACAGGTTTCAAATAATAATTTGAATACACGGGTTGCTCCTGCACCTGTGAGGGGCATAAAATTCACGCTCAACGGCACGTTGGCATCTAAAATCACACTGCGTAAGCCTGGTGGATTGCGGTTGAGCAGATGCTGACCCAACATCGTGCCATACGACACGCCATAAAAATTAAATTCGCTATAACCCAGTGCATTGGCGACATAGGGGATGTCGGCGGCATTTTCGAGACTATTAAAGGCGGCAAAATCAACCCCTTCACCAGCTAAACGCTCGGCACAGGCGAGTGTGGCTTGTTCGCTTCGAGTATATGATTCATCGGGGTCGAGATCGTCATCCAAAATATCGAGTGTGAGTTGAAATCCCTCTTCACACAATAAATCGGGGCTGGCATATTTTGTCCCACGTTGCTCCAAGATAATCACATCTCTATCGCCAATAAATATCTGCAATCCAAGTACCAATTGCGGAAAAGAGCTAAAACCAGAGCCACCCGGTCCGCCTTGCGCGAGGATGATGGGGTCTGGCGCGGGGTTATTGCTGGTGCTAGGGATAATCGCCACCCCGACTTTTATCGTCCCTGCATCGGGGTTATTATGAAATTTAGGCACCGAGACCAAACCACAACGAATTTGTTGACCATCGACAATCGTTGCGGGCAATCTCATGGCTTCCATTGGGCAGGGGGTCGGCTCAAAGACATCGGATTGTGCCTGAACCGATATAACAATCAACAATAAAAGAATTAATATAGTAATTCTTGTAAGACGCATATACACTCCTTATAGGTATTCCTTAAAATGCTATTACCTTGATTGCTAGGTTGTGCTATTTCGCTCGCCATCGGCTCAAAGCCGATGGCTATTTTTATTCTAAAAGCCCACTGAAGGGGCTAATTTTTGTGGCGTGGGCGCACCACCTATAGCACCTTTCGTGTGCTTTATGGCGATTAGCAAGATGCTTTGAGCATCTTGCGCGTCATAATTAGCAATCAAGGTTACTATTTTGATTGTATAGTGATTTTGAGAGACATGTGATTAAGAGACAGTTACAAAAAGATTATGTTTTCAGCATTTGCATATCTGATAAAAAATGAGTACGATTCTAATCAACACGACACACAAAAAATAAAAGGGTTACAATTGTGACAGGATTAATCGGCAAAACACTGAATAATGGCAATTATGAGGTGGAAAAAATCATCGGCAAGGGTGGAATGGCGACTGTTTATTTGGGGCATCAGAAAAATGTCGACCGACAAGTCGCCATCAAAGTGTTATCTGCACAAGCCAGTATGGATGAGCAGTTCAAAGAGCGTTTTAAACAAGAAGCAATAACAATCGCCCGTCTTCAACACCCGCATATTTTGCCTCTTTATGATTATGGCTCAGAAGAGGATATCCTCTATTTGGTCATGGCGTATTTATCGGGCGGGACACTCGAAAAACGCATCGCACACGGCGAGATGACCTTAAGCGAAATCGAACGGATTTTGCACGAGATTGGTGGCGCACTCGACTACGCCCATCGTCAGGGCATCATCCACCGCGATATTAAACCTGCCAATATCTTATTCAATAGCGAAGGTCATGCCCTGTTAACCGATTTTGGCATCGCCAAACTGACCGAGCAGAATATCAGCTTGACAGGCACGAATGTGGTGGGAACACCCGCTTACATGTCTCCCGAACAAGCACAAGGACTGGATGTCACAAAGGCTACGGATATTTATTCATTAGGTGTGGTCGCCTTTCAGGCAATCACGGGCAAATTACCCTTTGAAGCCCCCTCAGTTTTGCAATTGATGTTACAGGTGGTACAAGAACCAGTGCCAGATCTCGAAGAGTTTGTCGAAAATATTTCGCCACAACTCAATAGTGTGTTATCACGGGCAATGGCAAAAGACCCCGATGCCCGTTATGCTACCGCACAAGAATTTGCCGATGCTTTCAGCGATGCTATCAACGCCACCACCAAAACACCTATCTTGAACGAACCCGTCAAGCGCTTAGAAAATGTCGTCCGCACGACAAAATTGACCAGCATCCCCACCAAAATCAAGCCCGATACCAATCCCAATACACAAACGGTCATCGTCCAACAAAGCACCAATCCGTTGGTTTTGCTCGGCGGATTTGCCATTATCGCCGTTGCTTTGGTGGCATTGGTGGTCATCCTGATGAGCAATAACCCGACCAACACCATCGATGTCACTATCGGTGGTGAAGCCACCGCTCGTCCGACAGATGTGGGGCGCGTCATTCCGCAACGCCCATTCGTCCCCACATTTGGCAGGCTGAGTTACACCACCACCAACGCACCGGGTGATACAGCCAATTTGCGCGTGGATAATATGCAAGTCGGTGGTGAGGGTGTATTGGTGGCGTGGCTGATGAACACCGCCGTAGATACACCAACCATCAAACTCGGTCAACTGCGATTAGATGCGCTGGGTAGCGCCACCCTCAGTTACACAGATGAAACAGGGGTATTATTGCCCTCGCAATATAATGCCCTTATCATCACCCGTGAGCCAGATGGCAACACCACACAGCCCAGCGATGATGTGCGGTATAGCGCCCAATTGCCTAATAGCACCTTACAACTCATCACCGAATTGCTCATCTCATCACCCAATGGTGTGCGGAACGGCAGTTTATTGGCGGGTATTCAACTCGAAGCGCGCATCGCCGCCCAGCACGCAGGGCTGGCGGCAAATGCACAAACGGTGGTGAATATGCACATCCATGCCGAGCATACCATCAACATTTTGCGTGGTGAATTTGAGGATTATGATAATAATGGCACACGCGAAAATCCGGGCAGAGGTATCGGCATTTATACCTTCGCCGATAAAATCCAAGCATTACTCGATATGGTCATTATGGATGAACATTCGACAAATAGCTTCATCACCAATGCCGAATTCATCCGTGTGTGTTTGCAAAATACACGCCAACGCGCCGACACAATTGTACGATTAGAATTGGCACTGTTGGCATCGGATGATGTTGAACGAGTCAATCCACAAGCCCGAGAGTCGTCACGCATCGCCAATGAATTACAAAACGGGATGGACTTGAACGAAAATGGCGATATTGAAGGATTTGAAGGTGAGTGTGGCTTGAAGCAAATTGAAATTTATGCCCTGTTGCTCGGCGCATTGGATATTGTCGAAGGTGGATTGAAGTGAAAAAACACTTATTACCATCTTTGTTGATGCTCTCGATCATCGTATCCTTCATCTCGGCTTGTGCCAGTGTGCCACCACCTGCCCCTGCCAACACCCTTGCGCCCACCATCGCAGGACCGGGCGAGACATTCAGCACGGCTCAAGCCCCACCACCGACATGGCGTGCGCCGAGTCGGGTCATCACCCGCGAGAATGTATTCAACATTCAACTGCTGGGACGGTTCGACTTCACAGGCACACCGAGTACCATCTTCACCTATGCCTTTTCGCCAGATGGCACACGCATCGCAGGGTTGAATAATACCCATGTGGTCGCATGGGATTTAATCACAGGGCAGTTTGTCATCAGCAACACCCATCGCAACGCCCAACATCTATTTTATGGGGTAGATAAAACCGAGTTATTCGTTGTTCTGCGCGAAGGGATCGTGGCAATTTACGATGCTAACAGGGGCATTTATGATGAAGATTTCCTCGGTCATGACCGATTCAACGGCATTGCCGCATATGACACGGTGAACGGTTGGTTAGCATTAGGCGGGAGCGATGGCACTATCCGTGTGTGGGATACAGTAGAACGCAAAGCATTAGCCGTCATAAGCGCTCATGAGACAGAAATCGCCCACTTGCTCTTCTCGCCAGATGGCACACGGTTGCTCAGCAGTGGCACAGATGGTCGTAATTATTTGTGGGATTGGCGTGGACGGCAAATCGTCAAGAATTTTTCCAATGAAGGATTACCCACCATTCGCCTGGCATATCATCCATCAGGGGAGCGGGTCGCCATCGCTACCAATGAGGTCATCACCATATGGGATGTGACTTCGGGCGAATTTATTCATGGATTGCCCACCGAAATCGGTGGATCAGAGAGTTTATTGATGTTTTCACCAGATGGTCGCTTTTTGGTGAATGGTGGGGCTATCCCCAGCATGATGGTCTGGTCTGGCGAGGGTGATAACCGCTTTTTGGCATATTTGCCCAAAATGGGTGCTGGGCGCATCGCCGCCACTTTCTCGCCCGATAGCACCTTATTACTCACATCCAAATTTGAGGGCGAGACGGTCTTATGGGATATGACACAAATCACCGATGAGACCATCGTCCGTGCCAATATCAATCCATCGAGTACCCGTGTTGTCTTCAATGAATGGTCGCCCGATGGCTTCACCATCTTATTCTTTGATGCAAGCGGGTCGATTTATGTGTGGGGATTGCCACAAGATTAAATCCGTCCATCCCATTGGGGAAGCGTGAAGCTAAATTCGCTCCCTTCCCCCACCACACTTCGCACACCGACATCCCCGCCGAGCCGATTGACAATCCGTTGCACAATTGATAACCCCAAGCCATGACCTTCGATTTTCACCTGATTGAGTCGTGTAAATGGGGTGAATACGCGCCGTTGTTCATCGGCGGTCAATCCACGACCGTTATCGCGTATCCAAAAGCGCACCATGCCATTTTGTGGTTCATCTGCGCCAATCGTCACTTTGGCGGGTCTGCCCCCATATTTCAGGGCATTGCTCAGGTAATTCGCCCAAATTTCTTCGACCCACGGGGCATATCCTTGCGCCAACGGAAAATCGTCAGGATAGCTAATTTCGGCTTGTGTTTCCTCGATAAGTTGTGCAAGACGGCGTGTGCTATCATCGACAATGATCTTCATATCCAGAGGCATAATATCGGGTTGTGTTTCTT
>PGTJ01000592.1 GCA_002794515.1 Phototrophicales bacterium | reverse complement strand
GCTTCTATACTATCATGATATGGAAACACAAGTGGCAATTCCCAATGACATCAATTATATGTTAGAGGCAGAAGGGGCAAATATCGCCACGCTTCGCCTGAGTTTGGGCGAATTACAAGGCGAGTTGTTCATCGCCGATGACCAGAATATTTTCTTGTATCATCAACGTGAGGGGCGTTACAAAGTCGTGCGGTTGTTCAGTGGCACCAGTTTTGTCTTTCCGCTCGCACGTCAATAAGAATCAATTAGATAGGCTCACCCCAGTGTGAGCCTATCTTCACCTATCCCCTACATAACGCATCTGCCAAAATTATTCCGTTGTTTCAGGTGTGAACATTTCAGGCAATTGTGAAAATTCTGTAGCCGTTAGTTTAGGTTTTGTAGATGTTTTATCGCTCATAATGCCGCATGTTATCATCTCGAAAAATGTGTGCTACAATCATGATATGCCAGAATTACCAGAAGTCGAAACCGTTGTACGCGGATTGCGCTCGCCATTGGTGGGGCGCACCATCACCCATATGACCCTCACTTGGACGCGGACAATTCACAGCCCAGCGCCCGATTTATTTCAGTCGCTTGTATGTGGTCAGACAGTTTTAGATGTCTCGCGTCGTGCCAAATATATCCGCATCACCCTCACCGATATGATGCTCATTATCCACCTCAAGATGACAGGACGGTTATATGTCGTCCCACAATCCGCCTCTGACGAGGCAGATAAATGGGTGCGTGTGATATTCCATTTAGATAATGACCACCAATTGCGCTTTTCCGATTCGCGCAAATTCGGCAAGATGTATCTGACACATAACCCACAGGACTTTTTTGCCCATATCGGACCCGAACCGCTCGCCGATGATTTCACCATCGCCGATTTTTCGGCGCGTCTGAGGTCACATCATCAGGCGATTAAGGCACTCCTGCTCGACCAAACATTCATCGCAGGTG
>PGTJ01000537.1 GCA_002794515.1 Phototrophicales bacterium | reverse complement strand
GTTCGTGTGTCCGTTGCGGAGTGGGAGTGGGACACGCTTTAAGTTATTAGAGGCGTTATCGTGTGGGTGTCCGGTGGTCAGCACAACCATTGGCGCAGAGGGTTTAGG
The DNA here is from genome assembly GCA_002794515.1 of Phototrophicales bacterium. Classification (GTDB taxonomy): domain Bacteria; phylum Chloroflexota; class Anaerolineae; order Aggregatilineales; family Phototrophicaceae. Next base: position 1,127 of record PGTJ01000537.1, on the reverse strand, counting down.
CGCGATGGATGGAGTGAATATGCTCTTGCGTGATACCCCACAACGCTTCGCCGATGGGGTGATCCATTTGCTCAAGCATCCCGAATTGGCGCGTAACATGGGCATGGCAGGACGCGAATGGGTGGTCGCCAAACACAGTTGGAGCATGAGCGCCCAAATTCTGCGCGAGGCATATTCTGCTATAATGAATACAATGATATGAGTGTGTTTTTGTAATGAGAGAATAATCATGTTGCCAGAAGAAGTCCGCCAAGCACTGCGCCAAAAACGCAAAATGACGGTTGAGGAATATATGCAACTCCCAGAGACAACAACCCGCATGGAACTGATCGATGGTGAATTGATTGTATATGATGGGCAGGATGGGAATATGCCAGCACCAAAGGATTTATATCAACAAATATTGAGTGTGATAGTCATATTTCTATCTCAATATCTGCCCGCTAAGCAACTGCGTGTTGTACCAACCGATGTTCATTTAGATCAGCATGTTGTCCAACCCGATATTTTGTGGGTTAATCCCGATAGTGACCAATGTATTTTGATGGATGATGGTTATTTGCACGGCGCACCCGATTTCGTTATCGAGATTTTATCTCCCAACAACACACGCCGAGACAAAATTGACAAATTTTATCTGTACGAAAAATATGGGGTACGCGAATATTGGATAGTCAATCCCGAAGAAAGATATATTGAAGTCTATATCCGCCGAGATGACACATTTCATTGGCTTGGTGGTTACAAAATGGGACAGACATTCACCTCGCCCATTTTGAATAACGCCAGTATCGATGTAACGGCATTACTAGGATAACTCCCTTATATGATGAACAATCGATTTATGCGCCTATTATGGGCATCATCCCCACTACTGGTGGCGGTTGGAGTGTATGGTTATGTCGTCTATTTGCCCTTTTTTTTAGATGACGGCTTATTATTCGAGATTATCCTGCGCCCGCCCAATAGCCCGCTCTCATGGGAGATTTGGGGCGGGTCGATGACCTTCGCTTATTATCGCCCATTGGTATTCACCATATGGGAAATCAACCAGTCGCTCATGGGTGGCGGCAGATTCGACCCTATCGGCTTGCATTGGCTGAATTTGATGTTATATGGCATGACGG
>PGTJ01000383.1 GCA_002794515.1 Phototrophicales bacterium | reverse complement strand
CTTCTGAGCTAACTCCACTTGCCAACAACAAAATGAATAAAATGATGCTTATGAATCTCATGTCTACACATCCCTTGTCCAATTTGGATGAACACCAAATATCTGTCCCATAACATTTTGCATCCACCAATAACGGGCATTACCAGGTAAACTGCTGTCAAAATCTTCATAATTAAAATCCCATGTACCATCAAGAGAATCATTAATTGGAGGAACTCGCCTTCTAGGAGTTATGTTACGAAAGCCCATCCAACCACTGCCAGTTTGGTTGAGGATATTCCATGTTATCGATTGATTATTATCATTCTGGTCTTCCCCCGATAAAATGGAGTAAGAGTTTCCCAAATAGGATAAAATAAAGGTGATGAAAAAGGGAGACAGACATGAGTCGTGGGAAACAATTCACAGTCGAGTTCAAACGGGAAGCGGTGCGGAAAGCTGAAATAAGCGGGAGTGTTGCTCAAACCGCCCGTGAATTGGGCATCTCGGAAAAAAGCCTATATAGCTGGATAAAACAGTATGCCGAGCCGAAAAGTCTCGATTTATCGACAGCAACCGTGAGCGAACTGACTGCCCGCATTCGCCAATTAGAACGGGTGATGGTGCAGAAAGATGCTCAGATAGACGATAACAGTTATAGTGCAAGGTAGGATATGATTACCCCATCTGGCGCACTGTTCTGGCATTTGCTATTCCGCTAAATTTGGATTTTCGTTCCAGTGATATTCCATGTAGCGGGCTGTCCAACGGGCTTGCTCGATGCCATATAGCTTGCTCACCACATACAGTGACATATCAATCCCCGCCGATACTCCCGCACTGGTGACAATTTTGCCATTATCTACCCAGCGCAGATGAGGCATGAGGTTGGTGGTGGGGGTAACAGCCGCCAATTCCTGAAAACTATCGTGATAGGTGGTGGCAGATAATCCATGTAGCAATCCCGCCTTGCCCAACATCAACGCACCTGTGCAGACAGATAGTACCTGCTCCACTTTGGGTGCAGTTGTGGCAATCCAATTGGTCAGGACGGTATTGTGCATGGCAGTGCGCGTCCCACGTCCACCAGGGATGAGGTAAATATCGGGCTTGGGGCAATTATCGAGTGTATAATTGGGATTGATACTCAAACCATTACGAGCGATCACGGGTTCTGCACGTTCTGCAATAGTATACACGTTGAATAGCGGTGTCGTGCCATCATTCATATCCCGTGATACGCCAAACACCTCGAATGGACCGGCGAAATCCAATACCTCTACTTCGTTAAAGATCATAATGGCAACATTACGGGGCATGATTTTATCTCCTTTATTCGATTGGGTCGTCATCGGCAAGGGTGATAGGTCCGTTGGGATAATTTGCCATGTGGGCAATTGTGACCAGCGCATGAATGGGGATGGTATATCCAGCATTGAGCATCATCTCGCGCCCATTCTCGAATGATTTTTCGATAACAACAGCCACACCCACTAAATTCGCTTTGGCGCTTTTACAAATCCGCGCCAGCGCCATCAACGTTTTGCCTGTGGCGAGGAAGTCATCGACAATCAATATATTTTCACCCTCATGCAAAAATTCGGCGCTGACCAACAGAGGCACATCTCCCCCTTTGGTATGACTGGGGGCTGTCTCAAGAAAGACGGGTCCCGCCATCGTAATCGGTTTCTTTTTGCGGGCATAGACGACAGGCACATCCAACACCATGCCCGTCATCAAGGCGGGACCAATGCCCGAAATTTCGGCAGTGAGGATGCGGTCTATCCGCACACCACTGAATAATCGCGCCATCTCCTCGCCCATCTCGCGCATGAGGCGCGGGTGAATCTGATGATTGAGGATGCTATCCACCTTCAAAATGCCATTGCCTAAATTTAAGCCTTCGCTACGGATGAGTTTCTTTAAGCTATCCATTGTTATCCTTGTGATTGTGGGGTACGACCACCCGCTTCTTCGTAAACATCTGCAAAAATCATCTCGAATGACCCCGCGGGGAATTTGGCGATTTCGCCACCTGCCTCTTGACCTTGTTTGGATAGGAGTGAGGCTTCCATGCTCTGACGGTCATCATAATACACTTCTAAAATCCGATAATACGGCGATTTTCCCGCAGGACTGCCGAATACACTAATCACTTGCCGACGACGGATATGGGGCATCCGCTCCACCAAGCCGAGCAAGTCATTATAACGATTCTCGAATGCTTCGATATTGTCGGGATGATGAAATAACATCATGAATTTGAACATGCGTCTGTCCTTTTGGTTACACGGACACCTTTTATTATACGTGTTCTTCACACGAATTGGCTAGAGTCTTAACATTCGAGATGCTTGTATAAAAAAATAAACTGTGCTATGCTACTCAGCATAACGATATATAACACCAGAGGGTTTGCTTTATGAAACAGACTT
>PGTJ01000121.1 GCA_002794515.1 Phototrophicales bacterium | reverse complement strand
GTCCAGACCATCTTTGAGTGGGTGAATCCGCAAGATGGTGATTTAATCCTCGATATGCCGTGTGGACGCGGATTTTATTTGAATATGTTCCGTTATGTGAGCAAATGCCGTCTGATTGGTGGCGACTTAGATTGGGATGTGTTGCTCAAGGCGCAAAAAAATGTCGAGGGCTTGCCCGATATTCACCTGAATCATGCCAGCATTTACGCTTTACCGTATGCGGATAACACATTTGATGCCGTGATTTTATCTGAAATTCTCGAACACCTTGATGATGATGTGGCGGGATTGCGCGAAGCGTATCGCGTCCTCAAGCCGAATGGGGTGGTGGTTATCACCGTGCCGAATGCCGATTATCCATTTTTATGGGATCCAATTAACCGCACACTCCAACATCTATTCAAGACGCATATCCGCAAGGGCATACTGGCGGGCATTTGGGCGAATCATGTACGACTTTATACCCGCGAAGAACTGCGCCAAAATACAGCATGTGCAGGATTTATCATCGAAGAAGAACGCGCATTCACCCATCATAGCTTTCCATTTATCCACAATTTGGTGTATGGTATTGGCAAGCCGTTGTTAGAAGCGGGTGCATTGCCGAGCAATATGGCGAAAGTGGCAGACCGTTCTAAATTTGGCGAAGCCGATGAGACGGGTGCATGGTGGAATCCGATAAAAATTGGTTTATCGTTGTTTAATTATTTCGATCGTCATAATAGCATGAACGAACCGCCACATAAAGCGACTGTAAATTTATGTATCAAAGGGCGAAAACCCCATGCCACACGATGAATTTGATGATTTTGCAGATATAGATGAAGCCGCATTACCGAAGCCACGTAAACCATCGGACGAGACGATTTTATCGCCCGATACATTGGCACAAGAGCCGCATAAACGGCGTTTAGAAGATCTGACGTTGGCGGAACTGTTGGGGCAATTCATGCGTTCGCCATTCAAGACATGGCGTGGATTAACACAGATCGCCTCGCAACCACCTGCAGGCGAGGTGATTGTCGTAACCGAATCGCCATCGCCAGAGGCAATTACCCAGATAGACACCACAACACAATTATCCCTCGAAACACCCACCGACCACGACCCTAATGCTGAACTCACACCTGAACAACGCGAGACATTCCGTGAGGCGCGTCGTCAATTTTTGAAATTGGGGTTGTATGTTGTGGCATATGGTTTGGCGGTGTGGGGGAGCATCATCCTCGTTGCCGCCGAAATTCGCTATGAATCGGCACAACTCGATAGGGGCGCTCCGTTTTTATTAGCAGGATTTTTGTTGTGGTTATTCGCCGAATTTTCCGATGAATTCCATGCCACAGGGCGCTTTAATCCTGCCAGATGGCTCAACCGCAAAGGGGGCAAACGCGCCACCGATGAGACGATCCCCAATCCGGCACGGCTCGAAGAAACATCGACAACATCACCATTCGCCAATACATGGGCGATGCACCCTGTGCGTATTTTTTCGGGCATTGGGATGTTGTTTTTTAGTGCTGTGGCATGGATAGGCAACCCACAAAATCAATTCACTGGGGTGGGTTTTTGGGGATGGTTAGCCGCTATCACCTGTACTGTTCTCTTTTTCGCGCCAAAATCATGGTCGGTGAATCGATTATATGCTAATTTCAGCACATGGTTGATGAATATTAAGTGGTTTAGTCCGTCTGTATTCATCATGTTAACGATTCTCATCATTGGCACGGCATTCCGTTTTCATGATTTGTATCGCGTCCCGCCAGAGATGACCAGCGATCATATCGAAAAATTGATTAACGTGCATCAAATCCTCAATGGCGATCGGTCTATCTTTTTCACCAATAATGGTGGACGCGAATCGTTCCATATGTATGTATTGGCGTTATTTTCGCAATTCACAGGCATGGAACTGGGATTTACCCTGCTCAAGGTGGTGGCAATCATCGAGTCGATCATCACCTTGCCATTTTTATGGTGGCTTGGGCGCGAGGTCATCGGCGAAAAAGACCGCAAACTCGGCAATGCTGTCGGCTTGGCGTTAGCCGCATTGGTCGCCGTCAGTTATTGGCACTTGGCAATCACCCGTTTATCATTGCGAATCATCCTCACGCCGTTGGTGGCAACGCTCTTGCTCGGATTTTTGATTCGCGCCTTGCGTTATAATCGGCGTGGCGATTTCATCATGGCGGGTTTGGTGTTGGGGTGGGGCTTATATACGTATCAAGCTGTGCGGATGATGCCCGTATTCATCATCCTCGCTGTGGTGTGGATTGTGTGGTGTCGGTTGCGTCAGCGCGGTCAATGGCGTGTTTATCTGGGACATCTAACCGTGTTAGTGGTCGTATCATTTGTGGTATTCATCCCCCTATTTCGTTTTTCGGTCGAATATCCCACATTATTCTGGATGCGTACCGAAGGTCGGTTATTTGGCGATGATGTCATCCAAACCATCGATGAAAATGGCATCGTCCGAGAACGCATTGCCACTATTGGCGAACGGATAGAGGCGTTCAACAAGAATTTCCCAATTTTATCTGATAATATCCGCAATGCCTTGCTGATGTATAACTGGAAGAGTGATGTGGCATGGATTAGCGCTTATCCCAATTATCCAGCAATGGATACCATCACAGGGGCGTTTTTGATTGTGGGATTAGCGGCATGGCTCGGATATATGATCATCCGCAAAGATGGTTTGTTGTTGATTGTGCCGTTGATGGTGGTCATCATGCTATTGCCATCGGCGTTATCGATTGCCCAACCGATAGAAAATCCATCTGCCACGCGCACCAGTGGGTCATTGCCCGCCGTTTATCTGATAGCCGCCTTGCCGATTGGCTTATTCGTATCACAAATGGGTCGTGTCTTCAAACAACTAGGGGTGCGAATCGGTGTGGTGATGATAACAGGCTTAATCATCATCGCCTTGTCGCTGAATAGCCAAACCTATTTTGATAAATATTATCAGACTTATATCCCACAATCTTTACCGCATAGCGAGGCGGGGCGAATTTTACGCGGATTCGCCATGAGCGATGGCGCATATGGCAATGCCTTCCTCATTTCGTATCCGCATTGGTTTGATGACCGTACCGTGGGCTTAGAAGGTGGCAATATCGAATGGGAAGCCACACACGGCATCGATGTATCCTTTTTATATGTGCCGAATGTGGTCAGTGATGCGTATTATTGCCCCAATCGCACAATGCGTTTGGATGTGGATAAAGACTTATTGTTTTTTTATCATCAAAAAGATGATGCCATGGAAGCCAATTTGCGCCTATGGTTTCCGAATGGGCGCACAACCGTGATACACAGCTATCAGCCGAATGATGATTTCAAAATTTATCGTGTTCCCGCGTTGGGAGAAGCAGGATTTCGGGCATTCGCCTATCAATTCACCGCCAATCCTGCTTGTGCCGTGCCATGATGATGAATGGAGCAGATGATTAATGGATTCTGTGATGGATGTTGTTGATGATAATCGAATACCACCCCCGCCACGCCGTTCCCTGATACACCTCTCTTTTGGGGATATGGTGGTGGCTGTGGTGTTATTATTCACACTATTGGCGGGTGGATATGCACGATTTATGGCGAATAATTGGGATGATTTTGTGCGCTTTCATCCTGATGAACGTTATCTGACCATGATTATCGCCCCGTCATTGGGTAGACCGTTGTATATCGGCAATTGCACACCCGATAGTGCCTGTCATCCCGATGAAAAAGCGCGTTATCAGCGCCAACAGATGTGTCTCGAACGGTATCCAGAGACCAACGGCGCAGGCGGGTATTTCGATACAGAATGTTCACTGCTGAATCCCGAAAATGTAGATAGAAGTTATTTTGTCTATGGCACATTGCCTCTGTTTTTAGCCCGTATGGGCGCAGAATTCATGATGAGCCAAACGAATGATATTGTTTGGCTGAGTTCGGATGGCATTGTCGCCGTATGGCGTGCGTTGTCTGCGCTCGCCGAGACGGGCGTGATTTTATTGGTATTTTTGATGGGCTTGCGTTTGTATGGCAAGTGGGTTGGGTTATTGGCGGCGATTTTATATGCCGCCACCGTCTTTTCGATACAACAAGCCCATTTCGGCACTGCCGATGCCACCACCAACTTTTTTGTGGCATTGGCGCTTTATTTTGCCGTGCGAACACAAGGCTCTGGCAAGTGGTGGGATTATATAGGCTTTGGCATCGGTTTGGGGGCGGCGGTTGCCAGTCGGGTGAATGTCGCCCCATTGGCAGGTGTGATTGTTGTCGTGGCGATATATCGCATGTTGCCCGCTTTCGATTTGCGCCTGAACATGCGTGAACGGAGCAATATCGCGCTGGTGCAATTCTTAGGGCTTGTCTTGGCGGGTGTGGTCTCGATTATGGTATTCCGCATCGGTAATCCATATGCCTTTGAAGGTCCCGGATTTTTCGGCATGATACCTTCTGAACGGTATCTGAAAACATTGGCACAAGCCCAATTTTATGTCAGTGGCGATTATGAAAGCCCGCCCAACTGGCAATGGGTGAATCGGGCGGGGTATTTATTTCCGCTATCCAACATGGTGTTGTGGGGGATGGGTATTGCGCTGGGTGTGACGGCGTGGCTTTCGGTGATATGGTCGTTATGGCGATTGGTGCGGGGCAAAGCGGGCGCATTTCATAATTTGGCGCTGGTGGCATGGATTGTCGCTTATTTTGCTTTTGTGGGCAATTTGTGGGTGATGTCTATGCGCTATTATTTGCCACTGTATCCTGCATTGGTGGTGATTGCCGCTTGGGGATTATCAGAATTGCTCAAACGCGCATCTGCTAAAGATGTTCCGTTATGGCGTACATTGGTCGCCGCGGGCATATTGGTTGGTGTGACTGCCTTCACGGTGTTGTGGGCGGTGATGTTCACCAATATCTATCGTAAACCTGCCACATTCGTCCAAGCCACATATTATGCGATGGAGCGTATTGAAGGCGATTTTTGGATGCAACGGGCAGGTGCAAGCCCCAATGAGCCGATTATCAACATTTCGTTCCCCAATGAATACCGAGATCGCCAATTCGTGTTATTTGAAAATTGGGTGATGAATGATGCCTCGCGTTTTAACCTGAATTTCCCAGCCCTAACACGATTCAGGGCGCATCAAGATGGCATCATCACCACCGTGACTGCCACACGTCTGATGGCGGTGGATAGCAGTTTTCCGCATACCCTCCGCATCAGCGTCTTAGACCCCGAGACCAGCCTCGAATTGACGGGTGCAACCATCCGCAGTAACTTCACCCGCCCTCAGAACACATTAGGGCAAGCGTATGCCATCACATTCGAGACCCCGTTACAGGTCGTTGCGGGCAAGGAATATTTATTCCGTGTGGAGCTTTTAGAGGGTAGCACCGTCTTGAGCATTGGTTCGGTGGTCGGCAGTGAACAGCCCTGGGATGAACCTGTGCCAACGGCAGTGTGTAAATTGCCTGTGGGCATGACACTGAATGATAATTTATCGGCGGGCATGTTCAGTCGTGAAGATTGCCAACGAGTCAGCATCTGGAATGATCAAATTCATGTGCATAATCTGGATATTGCCGCCGAAGATACGCCCGATAAACGTACCCGTTGGATAACCATGCTCGACCAGAGCGATTATATTTATATCAACAGCAACCGCCGTTACGACTCACAAACACGCTTGCCTGCTCGCTTCCCGCTCACTGCACGGTATTATGAGGCATTATTCAGTGGCGAATTGGGTTTTGATTTGGTGGCGACTTTTCAAGAGACATTTGAATTGGGTCCCATCCAAATTTCTGATCAATATTTGCCCACATATCATGCTCCTGCATGGTTGAACGAATACGAGGCAGAAGAAGCCTTCACCGTTTATGACCATCCTGTCATCTTTTTATTCAAAAAGCGCCCCGATTATTCACCAGAGAATACACGGGCGATTATGCACAATGTCGTCCTCACACGCACCGATAATGCCGTTGGGGCATATGTCGACCCGACATTGGTCAATGTCACCACCGTATCATCCCTCCAAGCCGATAAAGCCCCAACAGACTTGATGCTCACGCCAGAGATGAAGCGAATTCAGCAAACAGGTGGCACATGGTCAGAACGGTTTAATCCAGACAGTTTCATCAACAGTAATCAACTGATTACGCTCATTGCGTGGTGGATCACGATTAGTTTGATCGGTTTCATCACCTTTCCGTTGCTCTTCGCCTTTTTCCCTGCCCTTGCCGATCGAGGATATGGCTTCTCGAAGCTGATGGGCATGGTGATAACAGCGTGGCTGGCGTGGGCATTGGGGACGATGCGTTTCCTCACATGGTCATCGGCGGGGTTATTGGTCATCTTGATGGGTTTGGCTATCCTCAGCTTATGGGTGATGTCGCGCTTGCGAGAATCATTCTTTGCCTATTTGCGTGCGCGTTGGAAATTACTCTTGTGGATGGATATTTTAGGCTTGGCGTTGTTCATCGGATTTGTTGGTGTGCGCTTGTCAAATCCCGATTTATGGCATAATTCATTTGGTGGCGAAAAACCGATGGATTTCGCCTATTTCAATGCCGTATTGCGTAGCACCATCTTCCCCGCCTACGATTCATGGTATGCAGGTGGCTACATCAATTATTATTATTTCGGTTTTGTGATAGTTGGTGTGCCGACTTTGTTGCTAGGGGTTGTGCCATCGGTGGCATATAACCTCATCATCCCCATGCTATTCTCGTTTGTAGGCATTGGCGCATTTTCGGTGGCGTTCAATATCGCCAATAATTGGAAAACGACCGAAAAAACATATGATGAAGATGGTCAGATTGTGTCTGTGATGCACGATGATAAACCCAAACGTCGCCCATTGGGCAATCCGTGGGTGGCGGGCATTTTAGCGCTCCTCATGGCGGTGTTGATGGGTAACCTCGATACAGCACGGGTGTTACTCACAGGTGTGGCACAAACAGGCGGTTGGAAACAAGCACAAGGCATGTTCGTGCGCGAACTTGAACAAGAATATATCGATACATATGGTGTGTATCCCGATTTTCTATCGAAATTGCAAATTTGTAGAGAGGCACAACTCCGACAACAAGAAGCCCCTATCATCGACCAAATCGCCTATGAATTAGATGCCATCACCAACCTGCTTACAGCAATTCCCAACGGATTCTTCAAGGCATTGGGTGGTGAACAGGTTTATATCTCGGCAGAACGGTGGTTTTGGGCTCCCACACGCACCATCACTGAGATACCCTGTCAGGCAGATGGTGCT
>PGTJ01000390.1 GCA_002794515.1 Phototrophicales bacterium | reverse complement strand
GATGATGACGGGTTGTTGGGCATCATCGATAGTGAATTGTCGCCCATTGCCCGCCAAAAATTCGACATCTGGCAAATTATTGGTTACATCACGCTCGGTTATTTGTTGAAGCAGAAAATCGAGTGAGGTCCCGCTATTTCGATTATTCATGATGTTCTGTTCGATATCTGCTTTGCTCAAGACTGTGCCGTCATTTTTGGTCACAGATATCAATTCCATGCGGTGCAATTTGGTTAAGGTGTAGCTATTCACCCCTTCAGCTTGTTGCAAGATGGGTTCGATTTTTTCAACAGAGCCACCACCAAAGGTCTGAATGAAGACATTCCCGCCCAAACCTGTCGACACAAATTGGTTGATGGCGCGGCTGGCAGAATCGGCTAATAATGTGACAAGGCTCAGCGAAAACACGCCAACCACCAATGCCAACAGGGTGAACGCACCACGCCTGCGTCCGACCAGCACGGCTTTGAGCGCGAGGCGTAAATCAATCCAGCCAAGAGCTGGGAAGAATTTGCCCGTAATCCACAGCAATAGTTGTAGCACCAAATAGAAAAATCCTGCCATGAAGAATGTGCCTATCACCACACCAAATGCCAATCCAGGATTCTGCAAAATGCCTGCGGCGATAATCGACAAGGCGATAATCACCACCAACAACGCGCCCAATGACCGCCATAAGCCCGTGCGTGGGATGATGTCATCATTCGGGCGTAAGACGATGCCCGGTCGCACTTGCCCCGCGCTGAGGGTGGGTAAAAATCCGAATACCGTTGTGACCAACGCCCCGACTATCAACCCTGTGATGGCGGGTGATGGGGTGATGCGAAACGGCAGTGTTTGACCTAACAGTGTCTCTGCTGAGCCTTTGATGATGAAGGTCAAGCCCCATCCCAACACCACACCCAATACACTGCCAATAACCCCCATGATGAAGGCTTCGACGAGGAATAAGGTCGTCACCTGATTGGCTTGCAAGCCGATGGTCTTGAGGACGGCAACCTCTAGTGTGCGCCGACGCACCACCACCTGCATGGTATTGACGATGCCGATACTGCCCAATAGCAATGCCACCAACCCCATAATTGTCAGCAGTTGGTCGAGCAAATCAGATACGAATTCATTGCGTTCTGCCACTTCTAATGTGGTGGTGAAGTTCAGAAATGAATACTCTTTCATCAGTTTTTCGCCAATTTGTGCAATCAGTTCATCATCTGGATTTTCCAGCGCCATGTATACCCGTTGCACACGCTCTTCAATCCCCAAAAGCGGTCTGGCGCTAATATCGATGTAATAAAATCCAAAGATACCCGCCAAAAAGTTGGTAAATCCCGCTTCTTTTTCGGTCGGCACAATCCCCGTCACGGTGAATTCACCATCGACCCCGCTCAGGCGGATAGTATCGCCCACTTCTGCCCGCAAATTTCGTGCCACATTGTCGCTGAGGACGATGCTATTTGGCGTTGGGAACAAATCGCGTAACAATGTGCCATCTTGTGAACGAATTTCGCCTACTATTGGGTAATTTTGGCTATCTATCATCACAGGGGTGACACTCGTGGTGCGTAAATTGGTACGCTGTGAGTCGATGATGGTGCCGATGCCAAAATTCGTGAAGACGGCTGTGATATCCACAACCTGATACTCATAGGCGAATTTGACGGGTTGGGGGATATTGGCTTTTGCCCACTCGGCTAAAATTTCGCGCCCTCGTTGACCAAAGTAAAGCGTATTCTGACCAAAAAGCGCCCTGCCTTCGGCAATTTCTAATAGTCCACTCTCGATGGCGCGTTTTTCTGTCTGTTTAACCAAATCCTCAAAATCTTCAAATCGAAATTCTTGTCGAAATCTCTCGTTTCCCTGTTCGTCCTGAAACGACATTTCTGAGACAAATCGTAGATTGTTATCGAACTGAATATCGCCCTTCAGCGTCTCGCGGAGGTTGCCCGTGAGCGTATCTTGGATCATCACACTGAGCGTCTGTAGGCTGACAATCGCCGCCACGCCAACCGCGATGCACAAAATAGCGAATAGCGTGCGTTGCCCATTGACCCGCAGGTCATTCATCGAATGGTTGATGTAAAACCGAAATTTTTCTATCATCGTCTATCCCTATTGATGAATACTTTGCCATTCGCCAGTCGAGCGTTTCTCTTTTAACAGCTTAATCGCCGTCAATTCGGCGCTCGCCAAGGGGTTGGTATCTTCGGCAATCAGCCCATCGACCAGTGTGATGACGCGGTCGACATTGGCGGCAATATCGGGGCTATGTGTCACGATGATGATGGTTGTATGGAGTTCACGTTGCACATCACGCAGGGCTTGCATCACCGTCTCGGTCGATGCGCTATCGAGGCTCCCCGTTGGCTC
>PGTJ01000126.1 GCA_002794515.1 Phototrophicales bacterium | reverse complement strand
TTTCTGATGACTCGTGAGATGAAAACCTTTTTTGGTGTGGCACTGTTGACGGTATTCGCCTTTTTGATGGTCAATCACCTCGTTTTGGCACATCCTATCGCTGAATGGGCATTGGCGGGCGTGATGTTCGTGTTGGGCGCATTCTTCCTGATCTGGGCATCGTTGCCAGAAGGTGAAGCCGATACCAGCGACATCATCGTCAGCGAGGCACACACGGCAAAAGTGCACGAGTGGGTCATCTCGAAAAGTGTGGACACAGACGGCACAGCACAGGTTAAAATCACCGAAGGCAATGCCTTGCCATTCGATGAGCTAACCGAAGGCGAAACACACGCTTAGGCTTGAAAATTGGGGATAATCCCCCTATAATAGGCTACCTAACATCTTTGGGGCCCTGTAGCTCAATTGGCAGAGCAGTTGACTCTTAATCAATAGGTTGTAGGTTCGAGTCCTACCAGGGTCATATGATACTGAGCGATAAACCAGCCTATGCTGGTTTTTTTTATATGGATACATATATGGACAACATCAATTTTGGCGCGTTCATCATCTTTGTCATCGTCACCACATTCACTCCTGGTCCGAATAACATCAGCAGTTCATCGCTGGGGGTGATTTATGGTTATCGCAAAACAGTGCCGTATATGTTGGGGATTGCACTGGGATTTTTTATGACGATGTTCGTCACAGGGGTGATCTCGCACACGCTATATCACATCATCCCATCAGTAGAAGGGGTGATGCGGATCATCGGCGCGGGATATATTTTGTGGCTGGCATACAAAACACTCAAATTGAGTTACGATTTTGCAGATGATACAACCCTCAAAATCGGCTTGCGTGATGGCTTGCTATTGCAATTGTTCAATGTCAAGGTATGGCTCTATGGATTAGCCCTATATACCACCTTCTTGGCGGGGATCACGGGGAATATCGTGTTATTGACCATTTCGGCGATATTTCTGGCGGGTGTGGCATTCACATCCACCTCATCATGGGCATTATTCGGCTCGGCGACCAAACAGATGTTGCGCCATCCACGCCTACAACAGGGTGTGAATGTGATTTTGGCGCTGTTGTTGGTCTATAATGCCATCGATTTATCGGGCATCTTATCATTCACGGCAAATTAGGCAACCGCACATTCAATTCTGGGATACTCACACGCCCATCAAACATACGCTGGTCATAAATAAAATCTTCAGTCGGGACGATTTTCCAGTGGCTATGATGTTTTTCGCTCAATGCAGTGACAATTTCATAAAATGTCCAACGGGTATTAGAGTTGACCAGATACACCGTTGGCGATTTATTGACGAGGCTGACTAGGGCATGAGCGGTATCTTCGACAAAAGAACAAGCGGGATACCAGCGCGTGCTGGCGCGGATTTCACCATGTTGTGCCATTTGTTTCGCCAGATAATCAATCATATTATTCGACCCGACTGTGTTACCGATTTGCCAACCGAGCCGTGCCACGATGGCATCTGGATTTTGCGAAAACGTGCGTTCTTCTGCTTTGAGTTTATCATATCCATAACCACTTTTTGCATCTGGTGTGGATTCGGGGGTGAACGGTCCGATAGCATTATCGCTATACACCATGACGGTGCTGGTATAAATGAACTTGACCTTGAGTTGCCGACAAATCCACGCCAATTCACTCGTCCAATGATAATTCACCCACCAATTTTCATTCTCCCTGCCCGTTGGTCTTGAGGCAGTGGCGAGATGAAACAACACATCCGGTTGATGTTCCCGTACATATGCTTCCATCTGGGCGTAATCATCAATCGGCACTCGTGCGCGATCCCAGGCGATCACCTCATCACCACGTTTGTCTAAATATCGGCGAAGCCCACTCCCGACTACCCCGCTTGCGCCTGTTATCATCACTTTCATAAATTGATTTGTCCTTTGTATCGATTTGGTGTGTTGTGTTTTTGGTCGAATACGACACATTTTAACTTGTGGTGGTGCGAATTACCATGATAATCAATCACCCACCTGTGCTTGAATATGTGCATCCGTACGAAACGATTCAAAATTCGATGGAAACATGCCTGTTACTGCTTCGTATTGCGCCCAATCATCCAACGCCGCTTGATAATCGGCATGGATATAATACGCCAATCCACGCCCCAGATACGCTTGTGTATATCCCCGTGCGATAGACTGGTCAAAATCGGACAGCGCGAGATTGATCTGATTGGTGAAGGCATAAGCTAAGCCACGATTGTAATATACATCAGATAAATCAGGATCAAGCTCTAATGCCCGCGAATAATCGATGATAGCACGGGGGTAATCACGCAAGGTGAAATAAGTGAAGGCACGGTTGATATACGCATCGGTGAATTGCGGATTGAGCTGGATGGCATAATTATAATTGGCGATGGCTTGTGCGGTATCGCCTAATTGCCGATAGGCTAATCCACGGTTACTATACACCAGCGCATTGTCCGCATCGAGCAAAATCGCCTCATCATAATCGGCAATCGCCTCGGCATATATGCCTTTGGCATAAAAGGTATTGCCCCGATTGATATACGCAACCACCAACAACGGGTCGTATCCAATCGCCGATGTGTAATCATTGAGCGCGAGGTCGAATTCACCTATGTTAAAATATAAATTACCCCGATTCACATAAACAGGCGCATATGTCGGATTGATGGCGATAGCCCGTTCATAATCGGCTTGGGCATTCGCCATATCGCCCATTTGCATATAGGCATTGCCACGATTGCTATATGCCACCGCGTCCGATGGCGATAACACGATGGATTGGGTGTAATCGGCGATGGCTTGGATGTAATTGCCCAAATCGAAATAAGCATTAGCACGGCTAAAATACGCCTCATTGAAACGTGGGTCTATGCGGATGGCTTGTTCGTAATCGGCAATGGCTTGTGGATACGCCGCTTGATGATAGTAGGCTAATCCGCGCACATGATACGCCATTGCCTCTTGGGGATATTGGTTGATGAGCCGTGTTAAGTGAGCAATTAATTGCTGTGGGTTCGATTGGGTGTTCAAAATAGCCGCGGCAAAGGCACTGACAATCTCGCTACGGCGTTGGGCTTGGTCGCGTTCTGATTGGGCGATTTGTTGCATCGCCACCGATGTAGCGATGACAACCGTCGCCGTAGCCACTTGATGATTGGCACTATCGGCTTGTAATTGGGCTTGGTCGGCGCGGATTTGCGATATATCCGCCAGTCGTTGTGCCTCATTGGCAGTGGCGCTCGCCCGATTGGCGATGATAATTCCCCCCACCGCCACCATACTCGCCACCAGCGCGATGATCGTGGCAATCAACCCTGTTCGGCGAATGGCACGCAGGCGCTTATCGCGTGCATCTTCTGTTTGGCGACTGATGTCGATGAATTCGATGTGTAAATCGGTGGGGATAGGCTCTTTTTGACGGGCTTGGGCATCTCTGAGCCAATTTTCGGCGATGATGAGTTCATCCCCTATCAACAAAAAGTCATCATCCCGTTGGTTGCTATCCCATTCCCGCGCCAAAACCAATAAGCGTGCATGGCGACGATTATGCTCTAAATCGGTCTGGATGGTCGCCAGAAGTTCATCAAACGACCGCTCAAATGGCAACTCTACCCCTTGCGGATTTTTATTGAAGAATATCCAATTGATATGTCCGATGGTAGCATGATTATGACGCGATAATCCGACAATATCGCGCTGATTGATGATAGTCGTCAAGACATCATCGGGTTCTAAGTCGCGTAATTTGTCGATTGCCATATCAAATTGTGGCGACTCAATGACCACAGGCAATATCCGCTTGCCATTCTCGATAGCATGATTCAATTCTAAGGTGCATACAGGCGAAGCCAGCGAGGCGTTGCTCATCAGAAATAAAAATGTCGAGGCGTTATCTATCCCGCGGGTGATTTCATCCCACCACCCCGCAGAACGGGGAATATCTTGCCAATCGACCCACGCGCTGATATGTCGCGTTTTGAGGGCATTAAATAACTGTTCGGCAAACTGGATGTTATGACGCGAATAAGAGATAAACACATCACTCATGACAAACCGCCCTCCAACCATCATCCAATAATTTGATTATAATATCATTTGTCAAAAAAATGACCTGATGACTATGTTATCCTTTATCTGACAACTATGGCGGTTATCTCCCTCGCTTCATCAAAAATCAGGTTAAAACCCGCATACTTAGGGGTATATCCAACAAGAAATCTGTTACGCTGATGACTATGACCGAACAAATTGGAGGGATATATGGCAAAGCGTGTGGCAAGTTATGATGGCTATTATTCACTCGCCAACCTGAGCGCCGATGGCAGGCGCGGGGTGGCGCTCACCAAACAAAAATATCGGGAGCATGTGGTCGTATTCGATACCGCCAAAGGGCATGTCATCGCAGAACAGCCACTCACTACCCACCCAACCGTGTTATCGCTCAGTCCAGATGGTAAAACGGTTGTGTTTGATGATAGAAAAACAATCGGCGGCATCCCCCAAGAACCTGAATATGCCATGTTTCTGGTGGTGTGGACAGTCGATAAAAATACGACACAAGAATTTCAAATTGAAGATAGTTATAATGACCTCGCATGGACGAGCAACTCACAATTTGCCACAATATCATTCGATAAGGGTAGTTATTGGCATGTCTCTGCGGGCGAAACAAGCCCGTTCACGGTAGGCTCAAGATTTGGTGGCGGTCATTATTTAATTCATCAGCAGAAGCTGATGGTTTTTGAGCATAGCCTCGATAAAACCACCCTTTTTTATGCCGATGGATTTGCTAACCCCATTGAAATCCCCAAACGCATGTTTTTATGGCAACAATCCATTCATTCCCCGTATATCCCCACACGCGGGATTGCCATTTCACCCAACGGGCAGTTATGCGCCATCTTGCACAATGAAGAGAGAAGCCTTCGTGATGACCCAAATCTGTTCAAAAATAAAGTCGCCGTGTGGGATATGGTCAATCATCAAGGGATTGCCACATTGGTCGGTGAGCGCGAATTATCGGCATTGGCATGGTCGCCAGATAGCACCCGCCTACTGGTGAGCGAATTGAACATGGATAAAAAGACCTCGCAGATTGTCTTGTGGAACGCGATAACCGGGCAAAAACAAGCCGATTTTGCCCAGATAGATGGTTTGGTGGATAACATCATTTGGCATGGGGAACGGGTTTATATCAGCACACAAAATATCTATGTTGACCCTGTGTTAACGGTATGGGAGGGTAAATGATGGCAAAGCAAATCGGGTATTACGATAATTCCGTTTGGGATATAAAAAGCCTTCCGTTTGGCGGGATGCCTCGCTAAATTATCATCGTCAAAAAGCCAATCCATGACATTTTCGCCTAAATGAGATGAACCTCATCACTAGGCGATTTTTGGTTTTGGGCGTATGCTAAAATATGGAGAATTGTGAATATTTTTTATGATGCACTGATTGAAGGATAAACCTCATGGCATACACCAAACAAGATGCGCTGGATTATCATCGTAAAGGTCGTCCGGGCAAAATCCAAGTTACACCCACCAAACCGCTCACCACACAACATCACCTCACACTCGCTTATTCGCCTGGTGTGGCAGAAGCCTGCTGGGAAATTGACCGCGAGCCACTTTCGGTTTACGAACTGACCGCCAAAGGCAATTTAGTGGCGGTCGTATCGAACGGGACGGCGATTTTAGGCTTAGGCGATTTGGGTCCCGAAGCCTCGAAGCCCGTCATGGAAGGCAAAGGGGTGTTATTCAAACGATTTGCCGATATTGATGTATTCGACATCGAAATTGCCGCCAAAACTGCCGATGAAATTGTGGCTGTTTGCAAAGCGCTTGAACCGACATTCGGCGGGATTAACCTCGAAGATATTGCCGCGCCGATTTGCTTTGAGGTCGAGGAACGCCTTAAAGCCGAGATGGACATCCCCGTTTTTCATGATGACCAACACGGCACGGCGATCATCTCTGGGGCGGCGCTGATGAATGCCTGTGAAATCACGGGTAAAAAGATTAGCGACCTGAAAGTCGTGGTGACGGGTGCAGGGGCGAGCGCCATCGCCTGTGCCAAATTTTATGTGTTGCTCGGTGTGAAGCGCGAAAATATTGTCATGTTCGATTCTAAAGGTGTCATCTGGGATGGGCGCGATGGCGTGAATAAATACAAAGCCGAATTCGCCACCAAGCGCGATGTTCGCACGATGGAAGAAGCACTGGTCGGCGCGGATGTGGTACTCGGATTATCGGTCGCAGGTGCCGTTCATCCCGAATGGATAAAGGGCATGGCAGAAAATCCGTTGATTTTTGCGATGGCGAATCCCGACCCCGAAATCAAACCCGAAGATGCGCTCGCCGTGCGTCCCGATGCCATTGTCGGCACAGGGCGTAGCGATTATCCCAACCAAATCAACAACGTGTTGGGCTTCCCGTTCATCTTCAGAGGGGCATTGGATGTATATGCCCGTCAAATCAACGAAGAGATGAAGATGGCGGCGGCGAAGGCATTGGCACAATTGGCACACGAACCCGTCCCAGAGAGCGTCTTGCGGGCATATGGTCTGGAAAGCCTCGAATTTGGGCGCGATTACCTCATCCCCAAGCCACTCGATCCGCGTGTATTGTTGTGGGTTGCCCCCGCCATTGCCGATGCCGCCATGAAGAGCGGTGTAGCACGACGCGAAATTGATATCACCCAATACCGCGAAATGCTCATCGCCCGTCAGGGGCAAGGACGTGCGGTACGCAATACGATTATCAATCATGCTAAAATGGGGCGCAAAATCCGCGTGGTGTATCCCGAGGGGCAAAATCCCAAAATTGTCAGCGCGGCATATCAAGTGGCGCAAGAAGGCATCGCCGAACCGATTTTGCTCGGTTTTCCCGATGTGATACACAAGCTGATTGCCGATTTGGGCTTAGATTTTCATCCAACCATCATCACACCGTTGTTGGATGAGGTGCATCACGAGTCCTTCACCCAAACTTATTACGAATTGCGGAAGCGCAAAGGCGTAAATTTGAACTTGGCACGAAATCTGATTCGCAGTCGCACCCATTTTGGCAT
>PGTJ01000302.1 GCA_002794515.1 Phototrophicales bacterium | reverse complement strand
ATCCACCATCAGTACCATCGCAACCGCCAAAAAGAGGATAATCCCCCCAGAAGCCGTCAGACCAAGCCCCCAGTTCATCCGTTTTGCCCGCATACCACGCCACATTTCGAGTATGAGATAGATGCTGATGAGGGCGAGAAATGGAGCCCACATCACCAACATTTGTTGTGGACGGGTTGGATATAACGGATTGGGCAATATGCCACCCAACTGCGATTGAAAACTGATTAAAAATGGGAAATACACCACAATCATGATGGCGATGAGCCGTGCGCCAAAATAAAGCAAATGCGCCCAGTCATACAGGGTCAAGTATCCCCGACCCTCAATTGCCAGCCTACGGAGCAATTCAGCACCGACCAAGACCACAATATAAATCGGCGCATCCCATGTATTCAGAAACACCAATGAACCGACAAAAATGCCATAAAATGTCGTTTGTAGATAGGTCGGCGCATGAGATGAGAGGATGACATTCAGCGCCAAACCAATCGCCAACAAAACGAATGGCAATGCCATGACGTGCGGGTGACTATCACCTAAGATGAAGCTAAAACTGGGGAATTCATCGATGACCTCATTAACACGCCCCCCTTTGGCATCGGGTTTATCTAATGCGCGTTCTGTGATGGTACGGCTGGCATCAAACCACCACCAATATGGATAAGCAGAGGGGTCGAAAATATTAATCGGCTCTTGACCGATGTTATATACAGACACAGGCTCACCATTTTGGTCATAATCGGCGGAGCGCCCTTTGGTATCGAGATGACGTAAATAAGCATCGCTGGCTATCATCCCACGATAAGGCATCTCGACCATGACCATATGTCCATTGCTCATGAACATCAAAAAGAAGGTGGCTAAAATGCCAAAACCGAGCGCAACCGTCCGCGTAGGATGTTGGACATATAATCGGCGTAAGGCATGAGCGCGAATCATATTATAGACCACGCCCAACACCGTCGACCCTGCAAGCGCAAATAATGTGGCGAGGTGTAAATTATAACCAATGGTGCTAGGCAAATTGGCGGCTTTGGATGTCATCGCGCCCATCACATACCCCATATAGTAGTAACTGATGGAATACCCAGCCAACCAGGGGTCATCGGGTGGAAAATCGGGACTGCGTTGGATGGCGCTCATGAATGCCAAGTCCATCGGCTTTTCGGTGCTAATCAATTCATTTTGATGCGCCCGATACACCGTCATGAACATGAACAAAGCAAAAAACACTACTTCGATGCTGATAATCAACAACCGATTTTCGCGCCACCACGCCCGCCATTCAAATTTGACAGGTCTGATATACATCAATATGCTGATGCCCAACACAATCACCCAAGCCAACAGCACACTGCCCGTGGTATTCGGTGTGATCTGGAACATGCCCAACAACCAATACACCAGCGTGATGAATAATAAACCTATCGGACGGGCGAAGCTATATCCTTTATCGGGTAAAGCATCCAATAAACGCACGGTGAGTGGCAACACTGTGAAGCCCGCAACTGTGAGCAATAACCACCAATTCATGACCATCCACCCTTCGCGGGCGAACCAATCTGCTATCATCATGTCATTCCTTCATGGCATGGCGGCAAATTCTGTCTTGAGCCGCATATTTTCGATAAATAAATCGTATAGCGCACGCTGATTCACCTCATATATGGTGACAAGCTCGTTCTGATAAGCGATATTCAACAAGCCACGCTCGACCATCGCGCCAAATTTGATTAGCCCACCCGTGGTGGCATATCGCTTAATTTCGTAATCGGTGACGACTACATAAGAAACATTATAAAAGCGCAAAATGTCGCTGGCGATATTGATATCGGATGTGCTATAAAACGCATTGACATTGGCGGCACGTTGGCGCACCACGCGGGGCATCCATTCGAGTGAGCGTTGTTGTGTCTGATGATAATCCCACCCCGCCACCGATGGCAAACCCGTATTAATGGAAATCCGCCCACCCCATTTGTATAATGAGCCATAACTCTGTGCTTCCATGATGACGGGCGAGCCTTGAACATGCCGTTGTAGCCAGTTGATGGCATCATAGTCGTAACGCAATTCGACAAAATCAGTCAGACCTTCTTCATAATGGCGCACATAATTCAGATAGGCATTGCCATCGAGGGTTAATGGCACATCTTGCGAGAAGCGGAAGGCGGCTTTTGCCCCTGTGGCAGTGATAGGATACATCAAACCGATGAACATCATCATCCCAATCAGGGTATACCACGGAAGCGCGAGGCGTGTTTTCCATCGTTTGGCATTGCTGGTAATCCACGAAAATGCCACCCCGCCAACCACACTAAAAATTAGCCACACTTGGATATAAAACTTGAAGATGCTGTTTTGCCTGCCATTATCCAATCTGAGGGTGATAACTTCTGTGCCGAGCGTAATCGCCAAGCCGAGTCCCGCCAACACAAGGATGAATTGCATGGCACGGGTCTGATTTGGGCGGAAGAACAGCACACCAATCCAAACCACGAGCGGGATAACGACAACCGCCACAATATAACCCATAAAAGCAACAGCGAGTGTGCCAAAAAACACCAACGCCAAAAAGAGCAACATGGTGATGAGCAAGTTGATTTTGCCACGGAACGTCCGCACACGCACCGAGCGCAACCAACGCCCCGTCTCCCACATCAACAAGGAGATGATCAAAAAGATGAACAACCCGTGTATGGATAGATATGCCCATAATGGGGTTTTTCGACCATCCCATATTTTGAACTCGGTCAATCCCGATGCAAACCACCATGAAAATGGCAAAGCGACAATCGTCATCAAGATGATGAAGCCACCAATACGGACGATCATGCTCCATAACGACCAGCGCGAGATTTTTTCCCAGCGCAACCACCACGCATATCCCAATCCCAGTACGCTGAAGATGGTGAAGGTGGGAACTTCCCATGTGTTGGTGGCAGTGAATAAACCAACTACCAACGCGCCTAAGAATATCGCCCCGAATTGCATCCACCATGCCCGTTTATCCCGTTTGGCGTGCATGATCTCGGCGAATACAAAGACGATGGCGAACAACATCAACGGCATCGAAATCATGTGGGCGTGCAAGTCGCCATATAAAAAGGTGAAATAAGGCATTTCGTTGATAGCACCATCTGCCTGACAGGGTATCTCAGTGATGGTGCGTGTGGGAGCCCAAAACCACCGTTCTGCCGAGATATAAACCTGTTCACCACCCAATGCCTT
>PGTJ01000063.1 GCA_002794515.1 Phototrophicales bacterium | reverse complement strand
ATATAACACCAAAAGCGCTTCAACACCTCAAAATTACGGTAAAACAACCCATTACAAGCAATAACACGCGAATAAATTAGAGCTATATATGAAATAGGGTCGTCCTCTTGACGACAAATGCCGATAAACACGAAAATACAAACGGACTATATTCCGTTTTTAAGTGAGGATGATGATGTTTAGATTACAAATGACACATATCGCCGATGGATTTATCCAACATGTACCGTTTCAACATTTTTCTGCCGATACATTCCCGTATGTACAACCCATTCACTGGCTACAATCACATTTTGCTGTTGGTGGATGGAGTCCATTACAACGATTGAGCGGGATGTTGACGGCACACATGACACGCATCGCCCCACGCAACGGCTTCACTTGGCATCCACATCGCGGTTTAGAAATTTATACATGGGTATTAGAGGGGCGGGTGTATCATGAAGACACCACAGGTGGTAAGGGGATATTAGAAGCAGGTGACTTTCAACGCATGTTCTCTGGTGATTATATCGAACATCAAGAACTCAACCCGTGGGATGAGCCAGCACGAGTCATTCAGATTTGGTATATCGCCTCGCGCCATTATCAGGGGTTGCCCGCACATTATCAACAAGTGAGCAAAAATCAGCTACCCAAACGTACTATTGGTGATGCCGATGTATATAGCCTAATTGGGGCAGATTCACCGATGGAAGAGCATATTGAAGGCAGGCTTACAGCATCATTTTTAGCCACCAATAAGACCACCCATATCGAAGCGCCGATGGTAGGCGAAAGTTTGTTTTTATATGTTACTGATGGTGAAGGTGTGGTAACTTATGATGGGCAGACCATTCCACTACGCCAATATGATGTCATTTTGGCGCGTCCAGATGTGGATATAACACAAATCCGCACCACATCAACATCTGATTTAGCCTTTTTGAACTTCTACTTGCCCGAATTTATAGGGTAAATCTGTCCTTTCAAACTCGTGTTAAATTGTCATTGATGATGATAATGGAACTAGCCTCATATCCATGAACGTGTTAGCATGTCTCCAGTGCATTGATATTCAAAAGGATTTCATACATGGCAAAGTATTATGAGGCTATCACACCAGACTTGCAGGAATTTATCATCAAGCAACATCTGTTTTTTGTCGCCAGCGCCCCATTATCGGGTGATGGACATGTGAATGTGTCGCCCAAAGGATTAGATTGCTTCCGTATATTGAATCCATTAAAGGTGGCTTATTTAGATTTGACAGGCAGTGGCAACGAAACATCGGCACATATTCATGAAAATGGTCGTATCACCGTGATGTTTTGTGCATTCGAGGGCGCACCGCGCATTTTACGCTTATTTGGTCGGGGGCGCACTGTGTTGCCGAATACATCTGAATGGGATGAACTTGTGCCATATTTCGTGATGCACCCTGGCGCACGTCAGTTGATTGTGATTGATATCGAATTGGTACAAACATCATGTGGATTTGCTGTGCCATTGTATGATTTTGTGGGACATCGTGACACATTAATTAAATGGGCAGAGACCAAAGGTGCAGATGGTATATCGGCATATCATCGTGAAAAAAACATGCACAGCATTGATAAACTACCCACACCTTTGGGGCTTGCTTGCCAAGAGGACTAATCTGAGACAAAGAAAACCATGCCCAATACACCCTAAATCAGCTTCTGACGAAGCCGAAGTGAATTACTGACCACAAAAACAGAAGAGAGCGACATCGCACCCGCCGCCAACATCGGCACGAGCAAGCCCAACATGGCTATGGGGATGAGGATGATGTTATAGATGAACGCCCAAAATAGATTCTGATAAATCGTCCGCATGGTGGCTTTGCTGAGCATCAGCGCCTGCACGACACCGCGTAGATCACCACGCATCAGAGTTAAATCGGCGGCTTCCATCGCCACATCCGTCCCTGTACCAATCGCTATCCCGACATGGGCTTGCGCCAATGCGGGCGCATCGTTGATGCCATCACCGACCATCGCCACATAATGTCCGTCTGTCTGTAAATTTTTGACAGCATCTGCCTTATCTGCGGGCAAAACCTCTGCCAAAACACGACTCACACCGACTTCTTTAGCAATGGCATCAGCCGTGCGTTGATTATCGCCCGTAATCATCACCGTCTGAATGCCCATGCGATCCAATTGGCGAATGGCTTCGACAGAGCCTTCTTTGACCTTATCGGCAATACCGATGATGCCCGCGATGATGTCATCAACAACCACAACCACCGCCGTTTGGGCATCGGCTTGCAATCGGGCAATTTTGGCGCTGGCATCGGCGGATATTTCGGGCAAATGTTTAGGATTGCCCACACGAACTCGCTTTTCATCTACCAAACCCACCACCCCACGCCCCACATCCGCCGAAAATTCTTGTGGTGTGGTCAATACGATGCCTTGTTCATTGGCATGGCGCACAATTGCTTCGCCCAGTGGATGTTCGCTACCGCGTTCTAGGCTACCTGCATAATACAAGACTTGTTCAGAGGTGAAATCACCTAACGGGATGACCCGCATCACCGTTGGTTTTCCTTCGGTAATTGTGCCTGTTTTATCGAATGCAATCACTTTTAGGCGATGTGCATTTTCGAGCGACTCGCTATTTTTGAATAAAATACCCATTTCTGCCCCGCGCCCTGTCCCGACCATGATGGCGGTGGGCGTGGCGAGTCCCAATGCACACGGGCAGGCGATGACCAACACAGCAATGCTATGCAACATGGCTTCGGTGAAATTATTCGATACAATGAGCCAAGCGACAAATGTCACCATCGCAAGCACCAATACGATTGGCACAAAGACACCCGATACCGCATCGGCAACCCGTTGGATGGGTGCTTTTGAGCCTTGTGCTTGCTCGACAAGATGAATAATTTGTGCCAATGCCGTCTCTGCACCCACTTTTTCAGCTCGGATCACCAAACGCCCATTTTTATTGACTGTGCCACCAATTACAGGACTACCCACCTCTTTATTCACTGGCAAGGATTCGCCTGTGAGCATGGATTCATCTACCGCCGATGCGCCATCAATCACCACCCCATCGGTTGGGATACGTTCACCTGGGCGAACGAGTAGATGGTCGCCGATATGAATATCATCGACAGAAATTTCGACTTCTGTACCATCTCGAATGAGCAATGCGGTGCGTGGTGCGAGGTTCATCAATCGTTTAATCGCCTCGCTGGTGCGTCCTTTGGCACGGGCTTCTAAAAATTTGCCAAGTGTGATGAGTGTGAGGATCACCGCGCCTGCCTCGAAATACACATGCCCGCCCGCTAAACCAGCGATATTGAATATCGTGCCGAACACCACAACGATGCTATAGATATAAGCGGCGGTCGATCCAATGGCGATGAGTGTATCCATATTGGTAGTGCGATTTTTGGCGGCTTTCCACGCCCCACGAATATATTGTCGTCCCAAATAAATATGTACAGGAGTGGCTAATGCCCAAAACAAGAATATCCACCCACCCCACATCGTCCACTCAGGGGGCATCATAGTCGTGGTGGTAGTCGTCATGTCCATGCCACGCATGGTCATGGTGGTTGTTGTCTCGACTGGTATCATGTTCATCATCGCCATATCCCGCGCCATACTCAAGATGACCAACGGAATACTAAACAATGCGCCGATGAAGGCGAGGCGTTTTTGCCTTTGGATTTCTGCCTCGCGGATAGCCGCCTCGGCATCAT
This sequence comes from Phototrophicales bacterium, assembly GCA_002794515.1. Taxonomy (GTDB): domain Bacteria; phylum Chloroflexota; class Anaerolineae; order Aggregatilineales; family Phototrophicaceae. The sequence continues at coordinate 6,835 of PGTJ01000063.1, read as the reverse complement.
ATGGACGGGCAGAATCGGCGGTGTTAATCACACCATAGCCCGCATTTTCCACCGCTTTGACCATATCAGACCGACGAATGAGGTTGGGCAAATATGTTACGCTGGCGCGTTCTGTCGCCAGATTGACAGTAGCCGATAAAACACCCGTCTGTTTCTTGAGCGCACGCTCGACATTTTTGACACAGGACGCACAGGTCATGCCTGTAATCGGCAATTCGATGGTGGCTTGTGCCACACCGTACCCTGCGGCATCGACACGGGCGATTAAGCCCGTCATATCGATGAGCGATGGATCAAAGGTGATATTGGCGCGTTCTGTGGCGATATTCACATTCGCCATGCTCACACCATCGGTCTTGCTCAAGGCGCGTTCTACATTCCGCGCACATGCCGCACAGGTCATGCCTGTGATGGGTAGTTCTATTGTTGCTTGCGTTGTCATGATTGACTCACCTGATAACCTAATTTTTCGATGGTGCTGATGATTTGTTGTGCAGTCACCAGCGTTTCATCATATTCGACTTGCGTGATTTGCTTCGGAAAGTTCACGGTCGCTTTGATAATCCCGCGCAAATCTTCGAGTTCACCTTCAATATTCATGGCGCACGATGTACAGTGCATCCCTATGATTTTGAATTGTCCTTTTGTCATTGTCTTACCTTCTCTCATCAAAAAGTTATGATACTTTGATAACACCCGTATACATGCCCATACTGCACATGAACTGAATTTCACCAGCAGGTGACGCGGGAATATCAATCGGTGTTGTGCCTGTGCTAGGGAGCATGAGGTTAATTCCCAAACTGGGTATGGTGAATGCCAACTCGCATCCACGCGCATTTTGTGTCACCATGTTCAAGCGGATAGGCTTCCCCGCCTCTGCAATGAGGACATTGGGGGTATAACCATGATAATCTGCCGTCAGATAAAATTCTTGACGACCATCCACCCATTCCGCCCGCACCGCAGGTGGTTCTGGATTCGCCAATGTCAGCACGATTTTGCTGGGTGCAATGGGAGATTCGAGCAAAATCAGACCCGCATCGAATGATAACAATCCGAGCAACAACACCAGTGTGGCTGTGACCACCGCGAATACGGTTTGCATCCGACCGCGAATTTGTGTCGCGCCAAATCCGAGTACAAAAAATATGGGTGTCGTGCCTAAAATGAATGCCGTCATAATCAATGCACCATCAAGGGCATTGGCGGCGCTGATTGCTAAAATCATCATCGCTTGCGTTGTCCCACATGGGATGAAAACGGTCATCGCACCTAAAACGGCAGGGGCAAATATATCGCCACTTTTGGCTTGTGCGCGGATGCGTTTGGTGATGAACTTGGGTGGTTTTATCTGAAAATAGCGAAAAATCGGATGCACATCCAACAGGCTGAAGGCGGTGATTATCATGAATAAGCCCGCAATCACTTGCATCACGCCTTGTGTGGTGGGTGTGATGCGAAAAGCATTGCCTAATCCACCGAGCAGAAATCCGAGTATGGCATAAGCGATTAGCTTGGCAATTAAAAATGAGGCGACTGGCAGAGTGGCATCGGCAAATGTTGGCTTGGAATCAATCGCTTGGTTCTGCGATAGCGCCGTCATGAGCAAACCACCTTGCACCGCGAGACAAGTGAGACCGCCTGTGGTTAAGCCTGTGATAAAAATTAATCCTAAATCCATGTGCATCCTTCTTTCGTGATTATGCGCTCAACTGGATGATAAGCGCCTCCATATACTCGATTTCTGCTGTCTGTGCGCTGATAATCGCCTGTGCCAATGCGATTAATGGTTCATGTTGGGCGCGATGGAGAATACGCTCAGACATGTGCAAGGCATCATCATGATGGTCGATCATGGCTTCGAGCCAGGCAATTTCATAATCGTTGCCTTGTAAACGAGATAACCCCGCCATCATGCCCATCATCATCGGCGGGTCACGATGCTCATTATGTCCGCCGTGCATCCCACCCATATGCCCCTGATTTTGAGGTGGCATCATCGCTTGCATCTCTTGCATGGACATTGGCACATATTCAATCTGATACCAATCCAAAAGCCATGCTTGCATTTGGGCAATCTCGGCACTTTGCGCGGTGATAATCGCCTCGCATAATGTGCGGACTGCTTCGGTTTGGGCATTCACCAAACAATCATTCGCCATATCCAACGCCATTTGATGATGGTCTATCATCCCTTGCAAAAATCGGATTTCGGCACGTCCTGCACGTCCATCTATCGGCGCATCGGCACGGACAATGCCGATCATCAGCATGGTGCTGATACCTATCAGTATGCACTGAATGAGGGTCTTTTTATTCATCACAAAGCTCCTAAAATCGTATGACAATGTTCACATATCCAAATGTTCAGATGTAAGATGATCTAAAATGGGGCATTCTTCAATCGGCTCATCACCACCTGGACAAATCTCGACCAAACCCTCTAATAAGGCTTTCATGGCGTGTAAGGCTTGAATTTTTTGATCAAGTTCAGCCAATTTTTCTTGTGCCAATTGGCGCACAGGTTCACAAGTGGCATCTTCGGCATATTTGAGGCTTAAAAGCAGGCGAATTTCATCTAACGAAAAACCGACCGATTGCGCCCGTTTGATGAAATGCACACGGTCTATGCTCTCGCGATCAAAAAGGCGATAATTCGACTCGGAACGGGCGGGGATGGGCAAAAGTCCATTCTGTTCGTAATAGCGAATGGTCTCTGGATGCACCCCACTGGATTTTGCCAAACGCCCGCGTGTTAATTTTTCCATGTACCATACTCCTTTGGTGCAAAAGCCTGTTGTTATGTACAAGCATACACCTTGTAGTATAGTACAAGGTCAAGGGGTAAAAATGAGAATCTCAATATGTCTTGTCTAATATATTATGTAATGATACTGTTATCGTAATCTCATTTACTAATTAACTAGCGTCAGAGTATGTCAAAATGATTACAATATTTGTCGCTTACAGCACCAAATTTCACATTTAGACATTTAGGCTGTATAGGTTTAGTTGCATCAATCTTTATCCCTCATTATCTACCTAACGAAGATTCTTCAAAATAGCCTTCTGATGAGGCTATTTTTGAAAGTTATTCTGCTGTGAAACCGTTCTTTTTATGCGTGCTATCACAGAATGGTTTTTTGCCAGACCCACCACACCGACATAACCATGTTTTTGTGCCTCTGAATAGCGTCACGCCATCCGCGCCGATAATCTGAAAGTTACCTTGCACCTCTAACGGTCCGTTAGCATGGGCGATGATAGTCAATTTTCCACCCGTTTCGTAGTCACCCTCTCGGATAATCGGGTCGGTTTCGGTCGCCTCAAAATTGACATCTTTGTGCGTGTTATCGCAAAATGGCTTGTTTTTTGATTGTCCACATCGGCACAGGGTGGCGCGTGTTTCATGTTGCAAATCTACAGTCGCCCCCTGAATCGATAAATCACCCCGAATTTCGAGCGGTCCGTTATGTTGGATACGGATGGTATTTTCGCCTGTAGGGATTTCTTTCACACCATCTTTGCGGTCATAATGCAATGCGCCAGATGGGCATAATTCGATGGTAGTGACAATTTTATCTACAGTTGCGCCATCGGGATTGACCCACGGGCGTTTTTTGTTATCGAACACATCGGATAGTCGAGTCGCACAATAGGCGGCGTGGATACACCGTTTAATGTTATACATGATATCCACATTTTCGCCTTCATAACGCTTATCTTCGCTTGCCCCTGTGTATTTTTCAGACATGTCACTCTACACCTTAGCATCTTAGTTTAACGATGGGCAAAAGATAACACGTCACGATGAGTACGATATGAGTATTCTACGGTATGACTTGCAAATATTGCCCTGCCGCCCACCCTGCTTGTGACGGGTTGTTCGGATTTTGAATGCGCCACCATGTCAGGTTATCCACCAATTCGGGACCACCGACAATCACAAATCGATCGCCTTCTGAAGCGCGGAATAAGATATTCGTGCCAATTACCCCCGCGCTATCGCGTACATTGAGTTGCGTCTGTCCAACACCAACCACGACCACCGTTGCACCAACACCCAATGGCATGGGAGTCGGGCTGATTTCAATCGGCATAAGGGTCGGTCCCGCCAACGAAAAGGTGATATTGGGTTGACCAACACCGACAACAGGCTCGAAAATAGCGGGAATGGTGGGCGTGGCAGGTGTTAAGGGTTGACGAGCGGGGGTATTGGTCGGGATGAGTGTATTGACCACCATCACGGGCGGTGGCGCGGGAGGGATAGTCGTATTGCGTCCACCCAAGCCGATGACCAACAAAATAATGCCACCTGCGATGATAATCACCACTAATACCATCAATCCCAACGACCACAGGGGCAGATATAAACCACTATCACGCCTATTCCGCGCCCGACCCCGTTTTTTCGGGGGGGGTAATGTGCGTGGTGGCTGATTCGCACCCACACGGGGATGTGTACCCGTCTGACGGGGTGGCGGTGGTGGGATTTGCTTGGGTGGCATATTCGGCGGTGGCGGGTTAATCATTGGACGATTCACCACAGGGGGCATCCCCCGTTGTGGGGTGCGTTGATCGAGTTTGCGCGTGCCATCGGCGCTCGATGTGGCACGGGTTTCTTGGTCATTATCATCGGGCAAAAATGGCAAGGGCGAAAATTCGTCTGTCATCGTTTGCTCTCCATCCATTTTATAAATTCATCTGTAGGGTATGTATTGAGGACGTGCCTCGCTTCTGCCCATCCGCGTCGTGCCGTCATCACACCATAAGGCATCAAATCCAGATGACTCGGTTGATGGGCATCGGTATTAATCGCCAACAAAATGCCCATATCCACCGCACGGCGGACATAACTGGCATCAATATCCAACCTGCGCGGATTGGCATTAATCTCTAATACCTTACCATGTGCTTTGACAGAATCAAATACCACATCCATATCGGCATCAACAGGTTCGCGGTCGGGGATGTAACGAGCGGTGAGGTGTCCTATCATATCGACATGAGGATTTTGGATAGCATTCAACAGCCGTTGGGTGATTTTATCGCGATCTTGTCGCAAACTGACATGCAACGAGGCGATGACAAAATCTAACTTTGCCAACACATCATCGGGATAATCGAGGCTACCATCGGCATTAATATCCATTTCTGTGCCATGAAACACACGAATTTTGCCATACATCAGCGCATCGACATGACGGACTTCGGCTTGTTGCGCCAAGAGGCGCTCTATCGAAAGTCCATTGGCAATACCCAAACTGCGCGAATGGTCGGTGATGACGATATATTGCCGTCCACGCGCATATGCTTCTTCTGCCATTTGTTGGATGCTGGCGACACCATCACTATAGGTGGTGTGCATATGCAAATCACCTTTGATGTCGTTGAGGGTGATGAGGTTAGGCAATTCACCCCGTTGGGCGGCTTCGATTTCGCCCGCATCTTCCCGTAATTCGGGCGGGATGAAGGGCAATCCCACTTGGGCATATACCGCCTCTTCAGTATCGCAATAAATTTTAGGTGCATCTTCGAGGATATTGCCATCGGCATCTACTGGGCTAAAAGCATGTTCATTCAGGCTCAACCCTTTAGCGAGTGCCAATTGGCGCATCCGCACATTATGCTCTTTGCTACCCGAAAAATAATTGAGCGCCGTCCCCCATTTTTGCTTGACCAGCACGCGCAGATCGGCTTGGAGACCATTTTGCAATTCGATACTGCTCTTGGTCTCGCCATGCCCCAAAATGCGCGCCACAATGGGCATCGCCACAAAATAATCCATAATCGCAGGGGCATGTGCCATATCTGCTACGGCGATGAGGATGTCGATATCGCCAATGGTGGGTTTGCCACGTCGAATACTACCTGCCAACGCGCCTTCTAGCACATTGGGCAATCGTAACAATTCATCCAAAATGGCTTGTGCCGATGGCAAAGCGATGCCGATGGAAATACGCCCCGTATGCCGACTTAACGAGGCAATGCCCTCTAATACTTTTTGCTCGCTTTTCGCGCCCATACCCGGTAAATCGCGCAATTTGCCCGCCGCCGCCGCTGATTTAAGCGCCTCAACCGTGGTGATGCCCAGTTCTTGATAAAACAGCATGGCTTTTTTGGGACCCACACCGTTAATATTCATGATGTCTATCAGACCAACGGGGATTTCGGCGGTCAGTTTTTCATAAAATGCTAACTTGCCTGTGGTCAGCATTTCGTCTATTTTTTCGGCGAGTGTCTTGCCGATATTGGGCAAATCCACCAAGCCTTTTTCGGCGGATATGGCGCGTAAATCACGCGGTAATTCGCGGATAGTCTCGGCGGCGCGTTGATACGCCAAATAGCGATGGATACTTTCACCTTTGAGCTGGAGCAAATTGGCACATTTTTCAAATATATCGGCAATATCGCGGTTGGTGAGCATGGGGTTAATCCTTCATCGTATCTGTCATACTCACCATTATAGCATCAATACACACGCAACATGAGACCCTTAAGATATGCCCCTTCGGGAAAACTGAGCGCCACAGGATGGTCATCGCTCGCGCCCAATGTGCGGATGATTTGGGCATCGCGCCCGCTATCTTCTAATGCACCAAAGACAATTTTTTGGAATAAATCGGCGGTAATCGCCCCAGAACACGAAAATGTGAACAGATACCCACCACTTTTGACCAAGCGAAAGCTATTTAGGTTGATGTCTTTATACCCCCGTGCGGCTTTTTCGACTTGCGACTGAGTATGGGCGAATTTAGGCGGGTCGAGGATGACCACATCATATTGTTCATTATTCACCATTCGCGCCCGTAAATCATCGAATACATCGGCT
>PGTJ01000789.1 GCA_002794515.1 Phototrophicales bacterium | reverse complement strand
CGTCACCGTATCGGGAAGTTGGCAAGCCATTGATTGATTATTTACACAAGGTTGATGAGTCCAGTGCCATCAAAATTCCAACGATGGTCGTTTTGCCCGAATTTGTCGTGAGCAAATGGTGGCATCGGTTTTTGCACAATGGCACTAGTGTCGCTATCCGTGAGGCGTTATATCATGACCAAATCGCCCGCGGAAAGGGCAGACCGATTATCAGCGTACCATACCGCATTGGTGATACCTTATATCAACCCGAAATGGTCGTTATGCCACCGCCACCCTCTTTCGATTCGGCTATGCTCGAAAAATCGATAGAAGATGAGATCACCGATGATGAAGGAGTATATACGTTGCCTGTGCAAACACCATCAGAT
>PGTJ01000589.1 GCA_002794515.1 Phototrophicales bacterium | reverse complement strand
GGGATATCGTTCATTGATAAAGCGCGACTCGGTGAGCCGAATAGTGACACCAACACGCATATCTAACATGAATAAATCCCATGACTGCGTGTCGGTTTTCTCTGCCATATACACAATGCGTGGAGCCGGGGGCAGATTGCCCCCAACAGCCAATGTTATCAGGCACATCAGGCTCATCACTAGGGTGATGAAGATGACCAATCGTAAGACCATCCTGATAAAGAATTTCATGGTGTGCTAGTTGCCTCTGATATGTCTTCGGCGGGGATAGTCTCCCACACTGGGAATAAATTATTACCTTTTTCTGTCAATTGGCGCTTATTTGTCCCGTCTATGTTCATCAGATAAATATGCCAATTGCCTGTTTCATTCGATACATAAATAATTTGTGTGCCATCTGGCGAAACTTGGGCATCGCCAACGAAGGTCTCATCGCCAATTGGGCGAATATTGCCTCCATCGGCATCCATCAGGAATATGGGTAGTTCGCCTGTGGTCAGAATTTCATCTCGATTCGAGACGAACATGATAGTTTTTCCATCGAGCGAAAAACAGCCATGAAAGACTGAGTAGTCGAAATTGGTTAGTTGCTGGGGGGTGCCACCGTCACGCGGAATAAGGTATATATTTTCGTGATTATCTACCCGATTGGTGTTATAGATGATCGATTGGTCATCTGGCGACCAAGAGGCAAACCAATCGCGCGCACCATTCACACCATCTTGTGTTAAGCGGATTTTATCCCCAGTTGGCGATTGGACGAATAAATCTAAATTGAGATTGACAATTTCTGCCCATAATTGCCAGCCATCTCTGGAATAACTGGGATCCCACTGAAACCGTTGCTCTTGTGCCACTGACATAATGGCACTGAGCAAATCTAACACTCTAAAATCAGACCCATCAGGGCGTATTTGGGCGGGACCCATCTCTTTTCCGCTACGATTAGTGATCATATTAATCATC
>PGTJ01000189.1 GCA_002794515.1 Phototrophicales bacterium | reverse complement strand
GTATCTAATGATAACTCCACAAGATTGCTCCTCAAAACGCCATGTATTCACATCATCCATTATACACGATGTTTTTTCAAACCGAAAATAAACGATTCCACAGGCTTTGAACCCAATATCGTTCAGATGAGCCTCGCCTATGGCTCAATGCCATAGGCTATCTGGTTTTGCAAGCCCATTGATGGGGCTATCTTTGCACCATTTGGCGGGCAATCTGACTTCTGTCAGTTCGATTTGTTCGCCTTTATTGTGTGTGATGCACCCAGTATGGGGTGGGTTGGTTACACAGTATAACTGCTGGGTACGCCTGCCGAACCCTTTTTGCCATCGGGCCACGTTGTGCCAGCATCAAATTTGACTCCATCGACCTTAGCGCCCTTGAGGTTTGCACCTTGTAAATTTGCGCCGTTCAAATTGGCATTGCTCAGGATGGCGTTGGTCAGTCGTGCGCCTTGCAAACTGGCGAGGGTCATATTTGCCCCTGTGAGGGTGGCATTGGCGAAATCAGCATAAGCGGCTTTGGTAGCGAGCATATTCACCCCCGTCATGTTGGTGTTGCGAAGAATGCCTTCTTGGATATTGGTCTCTTGCAAGATTGCCCCACGCAAATTTGCACCTTCAAAATCGAGCCGAGACAAATTTTCGTTGCTCAAATCTACACCCGCTAGGCGGATTTTACTCGCGCCATTAATCAACATAATCACTTCTTTGCGCGTTAACTCACCCATATATCACCTCTCTTTTTGCATGTATTCGATAATCTGGTCAATTGTTTCATCGAGCAAAGTGGTGGGTTTCCACTCGATTGTTCCCATAATTTTAGCAATATTTGGCACACGGCGCACAAAATCTTCAAATCCCTTTTCATATGCTTGGTCATAGGGAATATATTGGATGACCGATGCGCTCTTGGTGCGCGTGATAACCCGCTCTGCCAAACCCTTTATCGAGATTTCTTCGGTGCTACCGATGTTGAAGACTTGCCCAACTGCGCTTGGTTCTTGGGCAAGTTTGTATAAGGCATCGACCACATCGCGCACATTGCCAAAACAACGGGTTTGTGAGCCATCACCATACACTTGCAACGGTTCACCCGCCAATGCCCATTTGACAAAACGTGGTAGTACCATGCCATATTGACCAGTTTGGCGTGCGCCTACCGTGTTAAATGGTCGAAAGACAATCACGGGCAAGCCCGTCTCTTGATGATATGCCAGCGCCAAAAATTCATCAACGGCTTTGGTGGCGGCGTATGCCCAGCGCATTTTCGATGTCGCGCCAACGAGGGTGTCATCATCTTCGGAGAAGGGGAATTTTGTGCCTTTGCCATACACCTCAGATGTCGAGGCGACCAGCACTTTTTTGTGATGGCGATGCGCCATTTTCAGGACTACTTCTGTGCCACCGATATTCACTTCGATGGTACGAATAGGTTCTCTGAGGATTTTCTGTACTCCCAACACTGCCGCCAGATGATAAATCACATCGCATTCGCGTACCAACGGCTCTAATGCTGATAGATTACGGATGTCATCGGTCACAATGGTCAGGTGGGGATGGTTGTGGATGTGCGCCAGATTGTCGATGCGCCCTGTGGACAGGTCATCTATCACCATGACTTGTTGACCCATAGCCAACAGATATTCGGCGAGATGACTGCCGATAAACCCTGCTCCACCTGTAATCAGTGCTTTCACCATGCGCTTGCCATATCTCCTTGTTCATCGTTTATGTTACCCGAAATTGCCCAATATAGACAAGCCTGCAATCAGAAATAGGACAATGTAACACCCTTGTAATCTCTATCCATAAAAATTTTTGTGCAAACGCTTGCTCTATACCTGTAATTCATGATAAATTGTTTGTATGAGTTAAAATATTGTAACGTCAAAGTTTGTCATGATGATATTTATCGGCGCATCGATTGACGAGAGAGGTTATGAATATGTCTGAAAAAGTGTTGGTCATTGATGATGAAGAGACAACTGTCCAGCTCATCAGCATTTTGTTAGAACGCAAAGGGTATGAGGTGATCAAAGCCTACCGCGCCGAAGAAGGATTGCGGAAAGCCTATCGCTATCAACCCGATATTGTGTTGTTGGATATTATGATGCCCGATATGGATGGTTGGGAGGTGTGCAAACGCCTGCGTGAAATGTCGGATGTGCCGATTATCTTCCTCACAGCGTTGGATGAAGGCAAAAATGTGGTGCGTGGCTTAGAAATTGGCGCAGATGACTACATCACCAAACCATATGATAATGAGGAGCTGGTGGCGCGCATTAAAGCCCATTTGCGCCGTGCGCCCCGTCCGAATATCAGCGATGAATTGGTGTTCAATAATGGCGACTTCCGCATTAATTTCATGAATCGTGAAGTCTATGTGCGTAACGAAGTCAAACATCTCACCCCAAAAGAATTTAACTTATTGGGTGTGCTTGTGCGGAATGCGGGGCGCGTGGTCACACGCAACGAATTGGTGACACAAGCCTGGGGCGAAGAATATAGCGATGCCATCGATAGTCTCAAGCTGTATATTCATTATCTCCGCCAAAAAATCGAACAAAACCCCGACCAACCCGATTACATCCTCACATCACGGGGGGTGGGGTATCGATTCGCTAATCGTTAATTCTGCTATTGACGCATGTTATAAAAGTCAGCACAATAATTCCTCAAACCAGATGAGAATTGGTTAAACATTCTCATCTGATATTTGCTCGCATGTGTTCAAAGGAATTATTTTGTGAGACGATTGTCCCTCTTTTTTTTATTGGGGTTGATAATCAGTGCCGTGGCAATATCGGCACAAGATGACCCGCTCGCTACCATCGATACCTTTTCGGCTTATATCGCGCAAATTGCCTCTGCACCCACATCCCAAGCACAAACCATGGTCGATGATTTATGGGCGCAATTAATCGATACCGCCTCTATCCCATTTGTGCGTGGGGAGCATGTCGCCTTTTTGTATCGTGGCGATGCCCGCCGTGTGGAATGGCGTGGCGATTTTAACAGATGGTCTTCATCGCCCGATTTTATCGGCGAAAAAGTGGGCGATACCGATTTATGGGTGGCATATGCCCAATTTCCATCGGATGCCCGTTTAGATTATAAAATTGTCATCAACAGCAATACTTGGATACTCGACCCCTATAACCCGTTGCAACAAGTCGGTGGGTTCGGTCCGAATAGCGAATTGCGGATGTCCGATTATGTGCCATCGCCCTATTTCATCCGTGATGAGAATACCCCACAAGGGCGTGTGCGTGGACCGTATCGCCTGCATAGCGAGGCGCTCGGATATGCCGTTAATTATTCGGTCTATACGCCTGCTGGATATGCCAATCTGCACAATCTGAACAGCATGTATGTCCTCGATGGTCAGGAATATGGTCATGATGACATGGGGCGGATGGTGATTGTGCTAGATAACCTCATCTCCCAACAATTGATCGCCCCTGTGGTGGTGATTTTCATCGACCCACGAGACCCCAATCGTCCATCGAATAATCGACGCGAATCGGAATATATCGAAAATCCTGCTTTTGCCCGATTTGTCGCCGAAGAATTGGTGCAAAATATTGACCGTGTATTCAAAACCGCGCCGAGCGCCGAACATCGCGCCATTTTAGGCACATCGCTCGGTGGGTTGGCATCGGCTTATATCGCGGTGAATTATCCTGATGTGTTCCATAATATTGCCATTCAATCCCCCGCCTTCTGGGTGAGTTCAGATTTATACGATTTGTATCGTGCCAGCACGGAATTAGACCTCGTTATGATCATCACCAATGGCAGACCCGAATGGGATGCCGATGATGTCGATGATTTCACCACGATTCTCGATGAAAAAGGCATTGATTATCAGTATATACAAGTCAACGAAGGACACTCGTGGGGCAATTGGAGCGCCTTATTGGATGACATCCTGATTTATTTTTGGAGCCTGAGATAACATATATGAAAACGGTCGACAACTCGCAACTCGAAAAAATTTATCGCACACGCTTTGATGATAACGCCCAAGTTCAGCGCGAAAAAATGTGGCAAATTTTATGCTCTGATTGGATGCAACGCTACATTCCAAAAGATGCTACTGTGTTAGATTTAGCGGCAGGGCGTTGTGAATTTATCAATCATATTCAGGCGGGGCGCAAAATCGCTGTTGATTTGAATGAGGATGTGCGGAATTATGCAGGGGATGATGTGGAGATTGTCATCGCCTATAGTCATGATATGCAAGGTGTAGCAGATAACAGTGTGGATGTGGTATTTGTGAGCAATTTTTTTGAACATCTGCCCGATAAAGCCGCTCTCATGGACACACTCAAAGATATTCGCCGTGTGTTAAAGGTGGGTGGAAAATTGCTCATCCTCCAACCGAATATCCGCTTTTTGCACGGCGCATATTGGGATTTTATCGATCACTACCTGCCTCTGACCGACCGCTCGCTCGAAGAGGCGCTCATCTTGAATAATATGAATGTGGTCGAGGTGTTACCACGCTTTTTGCCCTATACCACCCGTAGCAAAATGCCCCAACATCCGTTTCTCATCCGTGCCTATCTGCGCTTGCCGATTGCCTTTCCCATTTTTGGCAAGCAAGCATGGATGGTGGCGGTGAAGCCAGAATAATCGATTTGAGCAGATTATCCGTCACGCCGATATTGGTGATTGGTATTCTGGTAGCCTGCGAAAAGGGCTGGTGGTCACGGTGATTTTGTAGGGTATGCCAGTTTGGCTCGCTTATTGTGCCTCGCCAGAGGCGCAACGCCTCTGGCGAGGGATAACTGCTAATTTGTTGGTTTAGATCTTCAACACGTCTTGTTTATATCGACAAAGGATTTTTGCACCAACTTTCAGGCGTTGGTCACAGCACCGTCATCGGCTTGTTTGACCAGTTTGGCATATTTCGCCATGACCCCCGATGTATAATGTGGCTTTGGCGCGACCCACTTGGCGCGGCGTTCTTCAAGTTCAAAATCATCGACTAACAGGCTTATCCGCCGATTCGCCACATCAATTTCGATGATATCGCCCTCTTGCACCAAGGCGATAGTGCCACCGACCATCGCTTCGGGCGCGACATGCCCAATCATCAGCCCGCGTGTGCCACCTGAAAAGCGTCCATCGGTGATGAGCGCCACACTTTGCCCCAGTCCCTGACCGACCAGCGCCGCCGTCACACCGAGCATCTCGCGCATCCCTGGACCACCTGTCGGTCCTTCATACCGGATGACGACCACATCGCCCGCCACAATCAACTGATTTTGTACGGCACGCATGGCATCTTCTTCGCGTTCAAATACCCGTGCGCGTCCCTTGTGATATTGCGGTTCATCCCCTTTTAATTTGACCACACAACCATTCGGTGCGAGGTTGCCTTTGAGGACGAATAACCCGCCATGATGACTAATGGGCGCATCCAGTGGCAATACCACCTTCTGACCCTCTGCCTCGACCGCAGAAGC
>PGTJ01000441.1 GCA_002794515.1 Phototrophicales bacterium | reverse complement strand
TTATCTCGATAATCCACCTGCGCCATATAACGCCCATTCGGCGCACGCTCATAAGTGGGAAATAATTGGCGGATATACATCTGCACATCGGGGTGATTCAAATCGACCAATTCGGGCGATAGGCTATCTCGTCCTATACGATAAAATTGGGTCAGATTGCCACCCAGTTGTTGTGCCTGAAAGATAATATGACGACTATCCGCCGTCCAAAATGGTGGACGTTCGGTGGTGATAATCACCAATAAATTACCACTGATCAGGCGAAAATCCCCCCCATCTGAACGCATCACATATAACCCCGATGGATTTTGGATATCGCCATATGCCCGTCCAATGAGCGCGATATAATCGCCATCGGGCGACCAATTAAATATTTGTGGATAAATATGACGCGGAGTGAGTGTGGTAATCATCTGTGTGCGAACATCATAGAGATTCACCGCCAATCGACTATTAAGCCATCTGGTATTCGGGGGCTGTCCGATATAAGCCAGCATATCACCTTTTAATTGCCCGCCCACAAACAGCATGAAGATCAACAATAGGCTGTTGATAAGCATCAGCTTGGTTATATAACGGACTATTCGCGGAAAGAATACTTGTTGCATCACTTCGGCTTCCATATCGGCAAAAAATCATCATCAGAAGAAAATGTGAGTTGACGTGGCTGGCCACCATCGGTGGATATCACGAACAGATACCGATTATAACGATAAGTTGGGGCGGCGCTATACACCAACCATTGTCCATCAGGCGACCAATTCACATGCGAGACAGACATATTCCCATGCGTGATTTGACGGATGTTCCCACCATCCATGGTCATAATAAAAAGATGTTGACCGCCGTTGCGCGTGGATATAAAGGCGATTTCATCGTTATTGGGCGACCATTTGGGATAAAAGTCTTCGCGTGGATGACGTGATAGGTTAATCAGTGCGCCGTTGGCAATATTCACCATATAAATTTCGATATTGCCATCGCGTTGCGAGGTGAAGACAATATGCGTGCCACTGGGCGACCAGTCGAATTCCCCGGCCAAAACACGCATTCCCGTAGTTAATATGCGCGCATTCATCCCATTGGCATCGGCAAGGGCAATTTCGTTGACGAAATCGCCACCGACCAAATACGCGATATGCGTGCCATCGGGCGACCAGCGCGGTGTATGTTCATTCGCTGGTGTATTCATATACGATTGCGCTGGCGATGCGCTGACCAATTGCGTTTGGGCGCTATTCGGGTGGGTGAGGGCAATATCCCAATGCCCAGATTGATAGATGGCATAAGCAATACGCCCCGTAGGCGACCATGACGGACTATCTTCATTCACCTCGCGCCCATTGGTGGTCAATAGGCGTTGTGTATAGGTGAGAAAATTCATTTGAAAAATGCGCCTGGTGCGGTTACGTCCAGTGGTGAAATTAAAATCGCCACCTGCACGAAAAAGCAAATAGCGACCATCAGGCGACCATGCGGGTTGTGTATTAGACTGATCAAAATAAGTCAGGCGCATAGATAGGCGATAATTCACATCGAGCAAATAAAGATGATATGAATCGATAATCGCATCACGGCGCACATATGTCACCACAGAGGCAGGTTGTGTTGCCCCAATGCGGGGCATGATGCCCACCAACAGCATAACAATCAGACAAAGTATCACCGCCAAGCGCCATGTGTAACCGATGAACATCAATATGTCCCCAATACCACACGCCATGTGCCACTATTCGGACTGTCCGAATAGGTCAGTGCCAAAATATTCCCGCGTGTGGGCAAATAAATCAACCGTCCAGTGGCGAATTCTTGAATGGTGGCGGTATCGCCCATTTCAGGTGTCACCCCCCACCCAACACCATCGCGCACACCCATCATGGTGCGCCACACCTTGCCAAAGCCACGCACAGGTTCTATTAGCCCGGCGGGGGGCATTTCGCCACCGCTATCGGGGTCTTGACCAGCGATAAATGTATCTGGAAAGCGTTGGAATGTGCC
>PGTJ01000049.1 GCA_002794515.1 Phototrophicales bacterium | reverse complement strand
TTTTTAATTAAATTATATGTAAAATTTTGCGACTTGTCGCTATCACTTTGCATCTGCGGGGTGCTTGCGCTAAGATAAACATCATGATGTAAACACACGAAGGATAAAAATTTATGTCACGCAAAAAAGTGATTGTGATTAGCGGTGCCAATGGCGAGGTGGGGCATGGGCTGATCAAAGCCTTATCTGCCAAACCAGATGCCTTGCCGATTGTTGTTCTCGACTTGCGCGGCTTGGATGAACACATGAAGCCATTGGTGGATAGCACCATCGTTGGTGACATTTTAGACCAAAATTTGCTCGATAACCTGACCAGCGAATACGAAATTGATACCATCTATCATCTGGCGGCGTTGCTCTCGACACATTCCGAATTTCGTCCAGAGGCGGCGCATCGCGTCAATGTGCAAGGCACAATCAATATGCTCCAAGTAGCAATTGAGCAAGCCCGTTGGCGAGCAAAACCGGTCAAATTCATCTTCCCCAGTTCTGTGGCGGTGTACGGAATGCCGAACCTCGCCATCAAGCATACCATCCCGCCCGTGCATGAAGACCAATATACCAACCCCATCACCATGTATGGATGTAACAAATTATATTGTGAGCATTTGGGGCGTTATTATAACAGCTATTATCGTCAATTGGCGGCGAAACCCGATGAAAATGGCGTGGATTTTCGGTGTGTGCGCTTCCCAGGCATCATCAGCGCCACCACCATGCCGAGCGGTGGCACGAGCGACTTCGCCCCAGAGATGATACATGCCGCCGCCAAAGGTGAGCCATATGCCTGCTTCGTCCGACCCGATACCACCATCCCCTTCATGGTCATGCCCGATGCCATTCGTGCTTTGTTAGAATTGGCAGATGCCCCGCGTGAGGTGTTATCGCGTCATGTGTATAATGTCGCGGGCTTCAGCCTGAGCGCCGAGCAAATCGCCCAACGGGTGATGCACGCCTTTCCATCGGCACAAATCACATACGACCCAACCCCTGGTCGGCAGAATATTGTCGATAGTTGGCCTCGTGATATGAATGATGGAATTGCCCGCGCCGATTGGGGATGGATGCCCGAATATGACATCGACCGTGCCTTTAATGAGTATCTCGTCCCGACCATCACCGCCCAATATGCCGATACCAGCGAATAAACCCGTCTGGGGGCTTATTGTTGTTGCTTGGTTGGTGTTCATCTGCCTGACCTTTGCCTACTATGCCCTCGCCCCCAGTGGTGGGCATGATTCCGATGCGTATTATCTCGCCACGCAAGCCCTCTTGCGTGGCGAAAGCCCTTATGGCACATTGACCGGGCGGGCATATTTATATCCGCCCCTCTTGGCACAAGCCTTCATCCCGTTGGCGTGGATCGGCTCGCAAACCCTATACGAAATAATCTTGTATATCAGCTTTATCGGTGCTTTGCTGGTGATTATTCGCACACTTGCACATCACTTTCCACCACAATGGGCGAAATGGTTGTGGCTGATGCCGATTGGCTGTTATCCCGTTTGGGAACAACTCTTCTTTGGACAAATTTCGATATGGTTATGCTTATGTTTTGTCTTGGCGTGGGATGATTATCATGCAGGACGGCACGACCGTGCTGGTGTGTGGTTGGCGATTGCCACATGGATAAAATTATATCCCGCCCTGATCATCGGTCTGTTCATCTTACGGCGTGATTGGCGCGTGGTGCGTGGGGCGCTGGTCATAGGTGTGATATTGGGCATCATCCAAACGATCTTCGCGGGTGGATTCGTCATCTGGGGCGATTTTTTGCATACCATCATCGCCTTAGCAGGCGAGGGGCGCGAAGGGGCGACATTTGAAAATCATTCGATTTTCGGATTTGCCTCGCGCTTATTTTTGCCGAATAATCGTGTATATTCGATCATGCACCATGAGGGGTTGTTCATCATCACCCGTTGGGGATTGACCCTGCTGATGCTCATCATCACCTGTATCGGCATTATCCGCCCCAGATTGACCGATGAGCGGGCGCAGTTTGATTTGTCGTATAGCATGGTCATCATCCTCGCCTTGCTGATGGGCGCGGTGTTGTGGTTTTCTGCCATGACACCGTTATTGTTGGTGTATCCATTGGTGATTTGGCATAATCGGATGCGCCTATCATGGGGCATATGGGCAATATCGTATATCGGCGCGTGGGTGGTGTGGATGAGTCATCATAGCGCCCCAATATTGCCCGCGTTAGCGCTCTCTTGGGGGACATTCGGCATGATGGGGTTATGGGGGCTATGTGTGTGGCGGGTCATCTGGACGACCAACACCCATCCAGCCACAGCGTAGGGCAATGGTTTTATTTATATCGCAAAATTTTTGATATAATCCAGTTGCCCATTATCGATTAGAAAGGGTGATTGGATTTTTGAACATGCAACATATGACCATTCGGAAAAGCCTGATATGGCTTGGTGGATTGATGATCCTCGCATTCTTACTCTACACCCTTTTGGATGTGAGCGGGACAGATTTAACCCCACAAGACCGCATCAACACCTTTTCGACACGCTTTTTGGGGATTTTTATCGAGGCAGTGCCATTTTTACTCTTAGGCTCGCTGGTCAGTGGGCTGATTGAGGTGTATGTGAGCAAAGACGACTTGCTCAAGTTGTTGCCCAAGAACCCGATCCTCGCTACGGCGGGCGGGGCAGTGATGGGCTTTGCCTTCCCTGTTTGTGAATGTGGGGTCGTCCCTGTGACACGGCGCTTATTCACCAAAGGCTTGCCCATGTCGGTGGGGATTGCCTTTTTGCTCGCCGCCCCTGTGATGAACCCGATTGTCTTCGTCAGCACATTCATCGCCTTTGGTTGGGGCGAAATTATCGTGTTGCGTTTTGTGATGACCATTGTGGTGGCGGTGAGTGTTGGTTTGATATTCGCTTATCTTGCCCGCCCACACGAGACGTTGTTGCCTGTGTCATTCGCCCCTGTGCGCGGTGGAAATTGGGGTATTCAACCCCTTCCACCACAAAAAATGACTTTGATAGGTGGCTTGTATCGGGCGGGACGCATTGCCAGCGATGAATTTTTCGAGATGGGGCGTTTTTTGATTATCGGCTCGTTGTTGGCGGCGTGGATGCAAACCCGTATCTCGCAACAAAGTTTATTGGATATTGGCTCTGGTGCGTTTGTATCGGTGTTGGTGATGCAAGGCTTGGCATTTTTGCTCAGCTTATGCTCCACAGTCGATTCGTTTGTGGCGCTCTCGTTTTTGAATACGTTCAGCACTGGCTCGCTGGTGGCATTTTTGACCTTTGGTCCGATGGTCGATATTAAAAGCGCCATGATGTTCGCTGGTGTGTTCAAAAAGAAAGTGGTTGTCTATTTAATTGTATTGCCCTTTTTGATGACCTTGCTCATCGGCATTTGGGTGAATATTTGGATGATGAGGTAAATATTTATCATGAACATCACAAAAATTCCGGCGAAAGATGCGATTAAAATCATGATTTTATTCGGCATGTCGGGGTATTTAGCCTATACCATCCTCAGCGAAAATTTGGGCAATTATATCAACAATTCGCGCTTTGTATGGCTGACATGGGTGGCAGTTGGTCTATTTTTTGTGCTAGGTGTGGTGAATGTATTGCCCTTTTTGCGCCCAAAAGCCGATGCAACCGTGTTGCTCATCGAGACCAGCTCGATTATGCCCAAAAGTTGGATAGTCATGTTCATTTGCGCCCTGCCGTTGTTGTTGGGTGTGTTGATACCATCCCAACCATTGGATGTGAAATCGCTCACTGGAACATTGTCGACCACTGTCAGCGTATCGAATACAACGGTCATCACCCGCGACCCGCTCAAGCGCAACATCTTAGATTGGTTGCGGGCGTTCTCCCTAGAGGCGGATAAGACTGCCTTTGATGGCACACAAGCCCAATTTAGCGGATTTATCTACCGCAATCCCGAATTTCCAGATGGCGTATTCATGGTAGGGCGGTTTGTTGTGGCGTGTTGTACGGCAGATGCCGACCCGATCGGCTTGCCTGTATATGCCCCACAAGCCGATGACTTGGCAGAAGGGCAATGGGTTGAGGTGCGTGGCACATTTTTGGCGGGCGAATTTCGTCGGGCAATCACGCCCATTTTACAAGTGGAGATGATTGAGCCGATAGAACAACCCAAAAATAGTTATCTGTATCCATAGAGAGATGATGACATGGATGTTTTGAACATCGCTTGTACCTGCAAATCACTTTTTTTGATGCCCCAAACGGGTTCACCAATAGCCCCTTTCGTGGGCTTACAAAATCGAATCGCCATAGGCACAACGCCTCTGGCGGGGCAGGGGTGAACAACACATGTCCACAAAATTCATAACCCTGACCCGTTTTGATATTGGCATATTTGTCATATCGCTCATGCTCATCTTGGCGATTGGCATCACGGTGATATTTGCCATCCCGCAAGATGTGTTGCGCGTGGCATATCTGCGCTTGGATGAGCGCGGATTTTATCAACTGTTCATCGCCGACCCGTTTGATTTGAATAACAAGCGCCAATTGACCAGCCTGCCACGCGGTGTTTTCGATTTCGATACCAGCCCCGATGGGCGACACATCGTGTATACCGCTCGTGATGCCCAGACATTCCACGCCGATTTATATCTGCTCGATGTGGATACGGGCAGGGTGACGATGCTCACCAATTGCAAAGGCGAAGATAGCGATTGTTTTGCGCCCGTCTATAGCCCAACAGGGGCATATATCGCCTATGAGCGCGTGCCACTGAACAACGATATTGGCACAGGCATCGGCAATCCGCGCATTTGGTTGATCGATGTCCGTTCGGTCGATATGCAGACCTTCCCGCTCATCAACGAGACACAAATTTTAGGCACAGGCGCAGTTTGGTCGGGCGATGGCGCGGTGATCGCCTTTTATGATAACGCCAGTGGGGGCATCATCACTTATCGTTTGGCAGATGGTCAAATGCAATTTGTGCCGTCATCATTTGGGGTGGTGGGGGCGCTATCCCCCAATGGCGACCGGATTATCTATTCCGAAATGACCTTTGACGGGGCGACATCCACATCTCGTGCCTATCTGCAAATTGCCGATTTAGCCAACGGTGTCTCACAAATCCTCACCGACCCCAGCGAGCAAGTGGATGACCAATTCAGCGCATGGCGACCAAATAGCCAACAGGTGGCAATCGGACGGCGTTATATGGATGAACGATACACCCGTGGGGCGCAAATTTATTTGATTGATACGCGCACAGCACAGACCACACCATTACTGATAGACCCACGTTATTCCAGTGGCTTTTTTGTGTGGGATCCATCGGGTGAAAAATTAGTCATGCAACGCTTTCAGCAAGTGGGTGATGACGGCTTGCCCTATTCACAAGGCACGACTGAGGTGTGGGTTTATGAATTGACCACACAGCGCCTCATCAAAGTTGATGAAAATTCGCGCAACCCGCGTTGGTTGCCATAAATCTGGAGGACATGATGAATATACAACAGGAGCATCCACAACAAGAAGATACCGAGATGACCAACCGTGACCCCAACACCAATGACGAACCCAAAACTGTCTCGCCATTATTGGTGATTTTTGGCATCACGGGCATCGTGGGGGTGATGGTGGCGCTGATGCTCATCTTCACCGAACCGCGTCAACCCGCCCAAGATACAGTGCGTCCTATTCCCACCACACCATCCCCACCGCGTCCATTGAATGATTGGCGGGCGCAAGATTTCGCCCTACAAGATTTAGATGGCAACACCGTCCGCCTATCCGATTTTAGCGGGCGGGTGGTCTTTTTGAATATGTGGCACACTGCCTGTGAACCGTGTGTACGCGAGATGCCCGCCTTCGACCAATTCATGCGCGAACAAGGGGATGATGGCGCGGTAGTCTTGGCGGTGAATCAATTGGCACAGACTGAAGCCGATATACGCCCCTTTTTAGACCGTTTGGGTGTGAGCCGATTGATTGTGTTGCTCGATCCCGATTTTCTGATGACCGATTTGTATCCGTATAACTTTTTCCCGACAACCTATGTGATAGATCCGCAAGGTATGGTACGATTCTTCAAAGTTGGTGAACTCGACCTTGCACAGATGCGCCTATGGGCAGAACAGTTAGAGGGATAATCTGATGGATGCACTTTTACCCTTTCAGTTCCCGTTCAAAGATAAAGAATGGGGTCAAAAATTTGTGGTACTCGCTTTGCTCACCTTAGCCATGACCGCATTTTTTGCTTTGGCAATCGTATTCAGCAACACCACACCCATCTTTGCCATCATCTTGGTATCGGTCTT
This sequence comes from Phototrophicales bacterium, assembly GCA_002794515.1. Classification (GTDB taxonomy): domain Bacteria; phylum Chloroflexota; class Anaerolineae; order Aggregatilineales; family Phototrophicaceae. Next base: position 6,447 of record PGTJ01000049.1, on the reverse strand, counting down.
GGTGATTTTAGGCTTATTCCCCTTATGTATTGTATTGGGATATTTATTGGGGATTGTGCGTCGTGTGGCAGATGATGAGCCGATTGCGCTCCCCTATTGGGAGGCGTGGGATGAATTAATCGCACGCGGGGCGGGGTTGTTGTTGGTTATCACTATTTATAATATCCCGCTCATCTTATCGATTGTCACATTGATATTCGTCCCGCGCTTTTTGGGCAATACCAATTTCGCGGGTTGGGCATCGTTGTTGATGTTATGTTGTGTATTGCCCTTTGTGTTCATCCTCTCCGTATTGGGATGGTTGTGCTTGGCAGTCGGCGCGGGTAAATATGCCAAAGGTGGTGGATTAAGCCTATTTTTTCATCCAGAAGAACTCATCCGTAGCGCTTTCGCCGTGGGGGGGATGTCTGCCCAATGGGCGATGTTGGTGATGATATATAACATCGTCTTCACCATTATGTTGCTCATCCCGTGCATTGGCTGGACATTTTATGGCGCATTTCTCATCCCCGCGCATGGGCATTTGTTGGGGCAATATACCAAATTTGTGAATAAAGCCACACCGACAACCGATAAAAAAGTCCCGTCCAAAGCCAGGCGTGGCGCATCGCAACGCCCCGCGCCCAAAAGCCCGCGCCCGTTAGGGTCTTCATCCAGACGGAAATAAGCCAATGTGGGATAAACCGCCTATGGGTTTTTATCAGGACACGGCATATCCTGCTCCGAAACCTATTCCGCGTGTCGAAAATAAGCGTCATCCGCCTGACAATGCGCCACAAACAGCCCCTTTAGTGGGCTTGCCAAATCGACGGGTGAGCGACTTTATGCCTCTTGTGGGGCAACCTGTATCTCGCCTGTTTATTTATCTTGTTTTTTGTTGGTCATTAGTGGTGCTGATGGGTTGCACCCTCAATAGCACACCACAACCACCCACAGAAGACATCAGCGTCTTGTTGCCTACCCGCTTTATTATTCCAACCTACACACCCATCCCCAGCATTACCCCAACCTTCACCCCGCGCCCGACATCCACACCATCCCCGACACCCATCCCCACACCTGAACCACTTACCGAACTGGTGATTATCGCCCAAGCCTTGCCACAAGGGGTTGCTATCCCACCACAGGCGATTTGGGTGGTGCAAGTGCCACAGCGGAGTATGCCATTCAGCGCCGTCACCGATATCACCCAAATTGTGAATCGTGTGACGCGAGTCGATTTAGGCTGTTACGAGCCGATTATTGAGGGGGTGTTGGCAATTCGTGAGGCGGGCAGTGGCTTTTTAACCTTTGCCGATTGTCCACCTATCCCACAGGCGCAACAACCGTTTCGCATGGTGAATGTGGTCATCGCCACCATGTATTTGCCACAAGACACACAAATTTTGCCCAATATGGTCGCTTTGCGTCCATATCCCTTTCATCTCATCCCGTTGGGCGCGTTGACCAACTTGTCGGATGTGGTTGGCAAGACCACCCGCACCGATATTCTGCGCGAACAACCGATTACCGATGTGCGGATAGCCGATTAAAAACCGACTATACCGATTCTGGCACAACACGCCTACAATAAAGCCCGTTCTTATCCCGTTAGCAATGGAGTTTGTCAATAACACATGTCTGAACAAAAAACATATCTCATTACTGGGGGCGCAGGCTTTTTGGGGATTAACATGACCCGCTATTTGTTGCAACGCGGTCATCGGGTGGTCTCGCTCGATTTGCTCCCGTTTGATTATCCAGAACGCCCACAAATCACCGAAGTGACGGGCGATATTCGCAATCGCGCCGATGTGGATAAAGCTATGCAAGGTGTGGATATTGTCATTCATACCGCTGCGGCGCTCCCGTTGTATAAAAAAGAGGATATTTTCTCGACCGATATTGATGGCACACGCAATGTGATTGATAGCGCCTATCAACATGGTGTGGAACGCTTCATTCATATTTCGTCCACCGCCGTTTATGGCGTGCCAGATCATCACCCATTATATGAACATGACCAATTGGTCGGAGTGGGTCCGTATGGCATTGCCAAAATCGAGGCAGAAAAGGTGTGTTTGGAATATCAAGCCAAAGGCATGACGGTGAGCATCATTCGCCCCAAATCATTCATCGGTCCCGAAAGACTAGGTGTATTTGCCCTGTTATTCGATTGGGCAAAAGATGGCAAAGGCTTCCCCATCCCTGGCAAAGGGGATAATTTGTATCAATATTTGGATGTGGAAGATTTATGTGATGCCATTTATCTGTGCGCGACCTTGCCAAAAGAGAATGTGAACGATATTTTTAATGTCGGCGCGAAAGAATTTGGCACATTCAAAGGTGATTTTCAAGCCGTCCTCGACCACGCAGGGTTTGGCAAAAAAGTGCGTTCATTCCCCGTCGCGCCTGCATTGTGGACACTGCGTATTTTAGATCGTCTGAAGTTATCGCCACTCTATCCGTGGGTATACGAGACGGCGATTAAAGACTCGTTTGTCTCTATCGAAAAAGCCGAGCAAAAATTGGGCTGGAAGCCGAAATATTCCAACAAAGATGCGCTCATCCGTAATTACGATTGGTATGTGGCGAATTTAGCCAATTTTGAAAAACAAACGGGTGTCACACACCGCGTCCCGTGGAGTCAAGGCGTTCTCAAAATCGCTAAGCGATTCTTCTAAAATATGCTGGGCAACATACGCCCTTTGGTGCTAGTGGGGTGGCTGACGAGAGGCTTTTTGTCTCGTGTGTCAGCCCACATCATCTATCAGCAACCCACATCTGTCTGCCATGCAATCGAAAATCGCCTAAACTATCATATCGATATATATAGTGATTGCTCGCTCAACCTAGTTTGCGCCCATATGCTTCGATCATCCGATAGGGATATAAATCGGGCAGGGCGCTGGCTTCGTTCAGCCATGTCAATTCTTCATCGGTTAGGTGAATATCCACCACCTTCATGTTGTCTTCAAATTGGTCGAGGGTGCGTGCGCCCAAGATGATACTGCATACCAACGGTTGTGCCTTGACCCACGCCAACGCCACTTGTGAATAGCTGATTCCGCGCTCATCGGCGATTTTCCCCACCGCATCGATAATATTCCAATTGTGTTCTGTATCACGCCGATGCCATGCCTCTTCGGTGTGGTCGGGCATGATCGAAATGCGCCCTGTTTGTGGACGTTCACCGCGCTTATATTTGCCCGATAAAAATCCGCCACCCAGCGCCCCCCAAGGCACAATGCCGATGCCCTCGCGCTCACATAAATCAGAAAATTCGTATTCAATGCCCCGCACGACCAAACTATATTGATACTGCCCCGCCACGAATTTCGCCCAACCATGCGCCTCGCTGATGCCCAGCGCCTTCATCACCTGCCATGCCTTAAAATTGGATACGCCGATATAACGCACTTTGCCCGCCGTGACCAAATCATCAAAGGCGCGTAGACTTTCTTCGATGGGGGTGAGCGCATCCCATGCGTGCATATAATATAAATCGATGGTCTCGATTTGCAATTTTTTCAGGCTATGCTCAACCGCTTTCATGATGTGATACCGCGATAACCCCTCTTCGTTTCGTCCTTTTCCTGTTGAGAAGCGCACTTTGGTGGCGATGACTAGACCATCGCGCTTGCCTTTAATTGCGTTGCCGATGATCTCTTCACTCCGTCCACCTGTATACACATTGGCGGTATCGATATGATTCCCGCCGTAATCGATATATTGATGAATCATCCGAATGGCATCAGCTTCGGGGGTATCTCGACTTTCTGTTCCACCGAATAGCATCGTGCCGAGTGCCAATTCAGACACCAATAAACCACTATTCCCCAATTTATTATATTTCATGTGATGAAGTCCTTTCGTTTCATAAGGGGTCAAGAAAAGTCATATCTTTCACCTATTTTATATCCCTTTTGAAAATGGTCAATAAGCCATCTTTTTTATTGATATGATAGAATACGAATTATCGACAGTTGGACGAGTGATGGATCAACACACCATCCGTTTTCATACCAATATCAAACAAATTTATACCCGTTTGTGTTACGTGGAATAGATGATTTCGTTATAATATAAAATTATTGTGGGCTAAATAAAAAGGTTTTGCTATGGGACAGTATGAAGAATTGCACACCAGTAATATCGATGGATTTTTTGATGAAAAAGCACGCATTTTGCGGATTACATATCGGGGCATGGTCACGGCACAAGTCACACGCGATGTCTATGCGTGGATTGGACGGCTGATTGTCGCCGCCCATGGCAATGTCAATATCGCACTTGGTTCGATTTATGATTTTCGAGATGTCACTCAATTCGACAGCCTCACATTATCGACCACACAGCGCGGTAGCCAAACCCTCAATCGTGAGGCTGAATTGCGGTATCATCCTGTGGCGTTGGTTGTCAAAACACCGTTTCAGCGCGAATATGTGCGTTTGACGATGAAGGTTAGCCCACAAGAAGACCGTAAAAAGATTGTCGAATCGGTTGAAGATGCCGAAAAATTCATCGCCGAATTTTGTGAGAAATATCGGGAATTTATATCTATCTGATAAATCTTGTGGCAAATTCCCCCTATTTCCTTAACATGGCTCTGCTAAAATGATGTGTCTCATTTGATTAGTTGAGGAATATATCTGTGAATATTGCACGTCAAGATTTACGCAACATCGCTATTATCGCGCACGTTGACCATGGCAAGACGACATTGGTCGATGGCATGCTCAAGCAAAGCAAGGTTTTTCGTGAAAACGAAGTGACCGAAGAACGGATTTTAGATTCAAATGCCCTAGAACGCGAACGGGGCATCACCATATTGGCAAAGAATACCGCTATCACCTATAACGGGGTGAAGATTAATATTGTCGATACTCCAGGTCACGCCGATTTCGGTGGCGAAGTCGAGCGTGTGTTGAACATGGTCGATGGCGCGTTGTTATTGATTGATGCGGTCGAGGGACCCATGCCCCAGACGCGCTTCGTCCTCCGCAAAGCGTTGGGATTAGGCTTGCGGGTGATTGTCGTCATCAACAAAGTCGATCGCCAACATGCGCGTATTGAAGATGCGCTCAACGAGACATTTGATTTATTCATCGAACTCGGCGCGACTGATGAACAAGCCGATTTCCCCGTGGTGTATGCCATCGGGTTAACGGGACGGGCGGGTTATAGCGCCGATAAATTGTCAGAAGATTTAACCCCTCTGTTCGATACCATCCTCAAAGAAGTCCCCCCGCCAATGGTCGATGTCGATGCCCCAGCCAAATTGTTGGTGACAACGCTGGATTATGATAATTATAAAGGGCAAATCGGTGTTGGACGCATTCATAGTGGCAAAATGCGGAAGGGCATGACGGTCGCCCGCATCACACCTGATGGTGTCAAGACCAACGGGCGTATCGAATATCTATATACCTATATGAACCTCGCCAAACAAGAGATTGAAGAAGCGGTAGCGGGCGATATTATCGCCTTTTCGGGAATCGAAACAGTTGGTATATCCGATACCATCGCCGATCCATCGGTGAATGAGCCATTGCCCGCCATTCGTGTCGAAGCACCCACGGTGCGGATGACCTTTGGGGTGAATACCTCGCCCTTTGCCGGACGGGAAGGCAAGACAGGCTGGGGGACATCACGCCGATTACGTGAACGTTTATATGGCGAGATGCGTACCAATGTGGCGCTCCGTGTCGAAGACGGCGCGACCAGCGAAAAATTTGTGGTGAGCGGGCGCGGTGAATTGCACTTGGGCATCTTGATAGAGACCATGCGCCGTGAAGGTTATGAATTCGAGGTGAGCAAGCCCGAAGTCATCTTCATGGAAGATCCCGAAACAGGCGAGACACTCGAACCGATCGAAGAGGTGCATATCGAAGTGGCGGATGATAGCGCGGGCATTGTGTTCGAGATGATGGGCGCACGGCGTGGTCAGATGCTGGATATGCAGACCGAACATGGCACGACATTCCTCAAATATCTGGTGCCAACGCGCTTTTTAATTGGGTTTCATAGTCAATTCATGCGTGCTACCAGTGGCATGGGACAAATCCACACCTTGCATCATGGTTATGATACCCTGCAAGGCGAAGCACCTGTGCGCCAATTCGGTAGCCTCATCGCCGACCAAGCAGGCACAACCACCGCCTATGCGCTGGTGAACTTGCAACAACGTGGCACATTCTTTGTCGGTCCTGGCGTGGATATTTATGAAGGCATGGTCATCGGCGAACACATTCGCAGTGAAGATTTGGCGGTGAATGTGGCAAAAGCCAAACATCTGACCAACTTCCGCGCCAAACCATCCGAGACTACCGATGGTCTCGTCCCACCCCGCGATATGAGTTTGGATGATTATATCGAATTCATGGCAGAGGACGAATTGCTCGAAGTGACACCCCAAAGTTTGCGCCTACGCAAGCGCATTCTGGATAACGAGCAACGCCTCAAGGC
>PGTJ01000807.1 GCA_002794515.1 Phototrophicales bacterium | reverse complement strand
GGTCACGTCCATCGGAATGTATCCAATTGATTAAAACATGGCGCGAAACATTTGGCAAAGAACAATTTGTGGTGATTGGTGGCAACACCGACCGCTATCTGGTCACAGGGGAGCGCTTCAAAATGCCCCCGATTGCCGATGAAGGGCGATTTCATCAAGAACTTCAGATGCGACAAGAGGCAGACACCCTCTTGAATTGGGGGTTTTCTAAGCTGTCATGGGATGATTATCAATTTTTGGCGGAACGGATTGGCAGAGAGGTATCGCATTATGTCGAGGGATATGGCTGGGTGATTGGCTATCATGCCGTGCCGGGCGATGATGAAAAATTCCTCACACCAGC
>PGTJ01000630.1 GCA_002794515.1 Phototrophicales bacterium | reverse complement strand
GTGATAATAAGGTTTGTGTGTAGTGAGTGAGGATTGCTCATCATGGAAGCAGAAATCATAGAGACGTATCATATTTTGGTTGTTGAAGATAACGAACCCATCAATCGTTTGTTTTGTCGGCATTTGTCATCTTTGGGGTATCAATGTTCAGGCGTGACCAATGTTGAGGATGCACTACGGTCACTCATGACAAATCCACCTCATCTACTGTTGCTCGATTTTGAATTGCCCGATGGTTACGGCACGCGCATTTTGGATGCCATGCAAAAAATGCAGTTGCATATCCCGACAATCATCGTCTCGGCGAGTCCACATGCCTTCACCTTGCGCTATACCAATTATGATATAGCAGAAATTCTGGTCAAACCCATTAGTCCTAGCCATTTATCAGAATTGGTCGAGCGCACATTAACACCTATCGTCTATTAAAGCCTCCGGACTGTTGTGTCCGTTGATTGCTTATTATGGCGCGAGATGTTCAGAGCATCTCGCTAATCACCATAAAGCACACTAAAGGCAGGGGGCGGAATAATATCGCCTTTATTGAAAGCACTGTTATCGGACGCGGTATTTTTGCTGTTGCCATCATCGGTCTGATCCTGTTTGGATATGCGACCATCAACATGATTCTCTTCCCCATCATCGATTTATTAGGCGCGGGATGGTCATTTTATGCTTTGCGCGAGGTGAAAAAAAGCGGATAAGTCGATAATCCCACTAAATTCCCCCATCAAACACGCCGTCATTGTGG
>PGTJ01000180.1 GCA_002794515.1 Phototrophicales bacterium | reverse complement strand
GCGACTCACCTTATCTATTTTGCCCATTTTGCCTTTCTCGGTGATTTTATTTGGCATATTTGGCAAAATTTCACAACCGCTCTTCCGCGAGGTGCAAGCCCGACTCGCTAAACTCAATACTGTGCTACAAGAAAATGTGGCGGGGATGCGTGTGGTCAAAGCCTTTGTGCGTCAAGAACATGAGCAAAAACGCTTTGATAACGCCAACCAAGACTTGTATGAGCAATGGCTCAAAATTGCCCGCGCCTTCTCGTTCTTGTTCCCCATGATTTTCTTTGTCGGGCAAATCGGTCAGGCGGTGATTTTATACTTCTCTGGTGTGCAAATCATTGACGGTAGTTTGGGCATTGGCGAATATCAGAAATTCAATTTGTATCTGGTCTATGTCTTCTTCCCATTAGGGCAATTGGGGCTTATCGTCTCGCTTATGGCGCAAGCCAGCGCATCTGCCGAGCGTATTTTTGAAATTATCGATACCAAGAGCGAAATCACCGATAAACCGAATGCCATCACCTTGCCACCCATACAGGGCGAAGTGGAATTCAGAGACGTAACATTCCGTTATTTTAACTCTACAGCCCCTGTATTATCTAAAGTGAATTTTATCGCCAAAAAAGGGCAAACAATCGCTTTATTGGGGGCGACTGGTAGTGGTAAAACAACCATCATCAACCTGATTCCGCGCTTTTATGATGTCAGCGAAGGCGCGGTGTTGATTGATGGTCACGATGTGCGCGATGTTAAGCTCGATAGCCTGCGCTCGCAAATCGGCATTGTCTTGCAAGAGACGAATCTGTTCAGTGGCACAATCCGCGATAATATCGCCTTTGGTCGTCCAGATGCGACCGATGACGAGGTGATACATGCCGCCAAAGCCGCCTCTGCCCATGATTTCATCATGGAATTTCCAGATGGTTACGATACACCCGTTGGTGAACGGGGCGCGACATTATCGGGTGGGCAAAAACAACGGATTGCCATCGCACGGGCGTTGTTGCTCAATCCCAAATTGTTGATTTTGGATGATTCGACCAGCGCGGTCGATTTTGCTACCGAGCGCAAAATTCAAGCCGCACTCGATAACCTAATGCACGGACGCACCAGTTTTGTCATCGCCCAACGCATCTCCACCGCTCGTAATGCCGACCAAATTATCGTGTTAGATAAAGGCTCAATTGTGGCGATGGGAACGCATGACGAACTCATCGAAAATAGCCCAATTTACGCCGAAATTTTTGCATCACAATTGATAGACGACTCGCAACCCGTAGCGGAGGCTGTGTAACGAGTATGATGGATTTTCAACGTCGCGCCCTCGACCAAGAGGCGCGTAAAGCCAAAAATGTGTGGCGGACGATCCGCCGATTTTCCACCTATTTTCGCCCATATTGGGGTTATTTGGTTGGCGTGTTGGTATTCACGCTGGTGGTGGTGTATCTCAATATTTTGTATCCACAGCTCATCGGACAGGCGGCGGATTGTTATCTGGTCACCGCGCCAACGGGCATGATGGGCAATGCCCCCGTGGCGAATAATAGTTGTTGGTATACCGATGCCTCACAATTGACCACCGATCAAGCCAAGATTAACGGCTTGCTCGGATTAGCATTAACCATTGGTGGTATTTTTTTGGTCAGCGCGATATTCACTGGGCTGAGTTTTTATACCATGCGCCGTGCGGGTCAAGCCGCCCTGCGCGATTTGCGTGGCGATTTATTCCGCCATATGCACCAGTTATCGATTGGCTATTATGCCCGCAACGAAGCGGGTGATATTATGAGCCGTGTCACCAATGATATGGATACACTCCAGCAGATGTTTAATTTTGCCCTGTTGAATGTGTTTCAGGGGGTGATGATCATCTTTTGGATTATGGTGGCGATGTTGGGCGAAAATGTGGTATATGCCCTCATCAGCTTATCGGTTGTGCCTGTGATGTTGTTCACCACGCGCTATTTTTCTAATCAGGCGCGCAAGGCGTTTCGGATTGCTCGCAAAGAAATCGGTCAGGTCAATGCCGATTTACAAGAGAGCATCGCAGGGGCGCGTGAAGTGCAGGCATTTAATCGTGAAGCCGAGAGCATCGCCCAATTCCAACGCGCCAATGAAGCCAATCGTGCCGCAAACGTCCGCGCCGCCGTGTTCACCAGCGCCCTCAATCCTGTGTTAGAGGCGCTCAATTATGTGGCATTGGGCATTGTGATTGTTGTTGGTGGATTTTCGGCGTTGAGCAATCAGCCCTTGTTAGCTGGCACACCCGTCATCACCATTGGCATGATGTTCTCGTTTGTCGCCTATCTGCAACGGATTAATCAACCTCTGTCGCAAATCGCCGTGTTATGGACGAATGTCCAGAGCGGTATCGCAGGCGGGGAGCGCATTTTTAATCTGATGGATGAGGATGTCGAAGTCCAAGACCATCCAAATGCCACCACCATGCCGAAAATTGTCGGCGAGGTGACATTCAAAGATGTCGAAGCCGAATATGTCCAAGGCGAAAAAGTGCTGAAAGGCATCAATTTCGATGTCAAAAAGGGTGAAATGGTCGCCATTGTCGGTCCCACAGGCGCAGGCAAGACGACCATTATCAACATGATACCCCGTTTTTATGATGTGACCGATGGTGCGGTGTTGATTGATGGCATCGATGTGCGTGATGTCACCCAAGATAGCCTGCGTGGGCAAATCGGCATTGTGTTACAAGATACATTCTTATTCTCTGATACCGTGATGGAGAATATCCGCTATGGGCGGTTGGATGCCACCGATGAAGAGGTCATCGCCGCCGCTAAGATGGTCGCCGCGCATGACTTCATCGAGCGGTTGCCCAATGGGTATCAGACGGTGCTGGGTGAACGCGGGTCTGGATTGAGCCAGGGGCAACGTCAACTCATCGCTATTGCCCGTGTCGCGCTGATGAATCCCAATATCCTGATTTTGGATGAGGCGACATCCAGTGTCGATACGCGCACCGAGCGGGTTATCCAAGCCGCCTTTGAAAAATTACTGCAAGGGCGCACCAGCTTTGTCATTGCCCACCGCCTGAGTACCATCCGCAATGCCGATATGGTGCTGATGGTCAAAGATGGTCAGATTATAGAACGTGGCACGCATCAAGAATTATTGGCACGGGGCGGGGCATATTATGACCTGTACATGAGCCAATTCAAAGCAGAAGAAGACGTAGCATAACAACAACTTGCGGATGACATACCAGGCTAATTGTCATCCCTTAAATCCCTAATAAGGGTATGTCGTTTTGGGAGGGTGAGATCAGCACTTGGCTAATCTCACCTTTTTCATCCCCGTTTGCGTTTTTCCATTTCCTGAACCATTGACGCATCGGTCAGGCTCTCGCCCGATAAAATGCGTTGTTTGAGTTGCGACTTGAATTCTTCGCGTTCATCGTCATCCATCATCTCCATCAGGAGCGCCATTGTATAGGCGGTGCTATCTGACTTTTGATCCGTATGCGACTGATTTTTTGATGATGAAGATGAACGACTATCTCCTCTGCCCGATTCCCAAACGGCAAGTGTGGCAACCAATGCTACACCTAATGGAACTGCCACAACCCAATCTTCTATCCAACCCAGCCCAGCATTGCCGAGGGCGACAATTGCCATCAGTGTGGCTAACCCCCAAATAACCACCGTTGCCCCAAAACGCCATTTTGCATCCATGTTCAAAATCCTTTCGTGTTGATGTTTTGTTTTTGTTTGTTATGCCTTAAAATTATGCCTGTATTGTGCCTTGCCATCGCTAAAAATCCTGATTTCGCCCGATAGTGGGGTGGCATGAAGTGAAATTTTAGTGCTTTTTGGCGGTTAGCAACATGCTTTGTGCATCTTAATCAAAGCCCGCGTTTGCGCTTTTCGTTGATGAATGACTCGATCGATTGGCTATCATCACTGCTGAGCAAGTCATTTTTGAGTTGATACTTAAATTCTTGGCGCTCATGCTCATCCATCATTTCTAGCAACACCGCCAATTTATAGGCTTTGCTATCGATAGTTGTGTTGGATGGATGACGCTTCTGAGCCGGATCATTGCCAAATATCGCTTTGATAAACACATCCCACCACAAAAAGATGCTGGCTAAAATAGCCGTGCCAAAGGCAGGTACGCTTGGGGGCATCCCATATGAATACATATTTTGTGTCAGTAGGGTAATGATGAAGGCGGCACCCCAAATCATCGCCGTGACTTGACGACGGCTCTTACTATCCATATTCATATCCTTGTATCGTTGTGTCAATCTAATCTTTGTACGTAAAAATAGATAGATTGGTTGCAGAGCGATGTTGATGGCGATGTGCAACGTTTTGAACACCCCCTGTTCAAAACAGGATATGGGGATTATTGCACGTCTATCACCCGTCCTTCAGCCGCACGGAGCAATCGATCCCACAATGCCGCGCCTAAACCAGAGCGCCCAAAATCGCGGGTGAGGATGACATCTACCTTTTGCGAATCGAGATAGCGCATCCCCGCAAACAAATTATGGCTAATCGTCTTGAGATCATCGCGTTTACCAAGTGGTTGAATGATGCCACAACTTGCCAGATGATGACAATCTTCATTGGCGATCAACAAGCCTACTTTTTCGCCTTTATTGATGTGCAATTGGGCTGTTTCTTTCATCGCCAATAACATCGAATAAAGTGGACCAGCAAACAATTTGATTTTTGCGCGGGGTGAATAATGCTTGAGCATTTGCCCAGGTGATGAAGTCACTTCATCCGTTTTGAGGTAACGAGGCGCGAGTTGGACGTTGGGCAATATGGCGCGGAGTTCATCCAACAAAACACCGCCTGGACGCAAAATCATTGGTGTTTGGGGATTGGTCAGATCGAGGACGGTGGATTCTAAGCCGATAGTCGTCTCGCCACCGTCTAAAACCACATCGACCCGATCTTGCAAATCTTCGAGGACATGCTGGGCGGTGGTGGCACTTGGGCGAGTGAATGTGTTGGCGCTAGGGGCGGCAATCGGCACACCACTGGCAATAATCAATGCCCGTGCAATCGGATGGGCGGGCATCCGCACGGCGATGGTGTTCAACCCTGTGGCGATGTTCGGAGGAACATGCGGCGCACGATGCAACACCAGCGTCAGCGCCCCAGGCCAGAAACGTTCTGCCAGAGGTGTAACCAGATGAAGCGGGACATGTATCGCTAATTGATGCAATTGATCGATATGGGCAATATGGGCGATGATCGGGTCGCTGGCAGGGCGCTCTTTGGCTTGATAAATGCGATCTAACGCATCACCATCTAAGGCATTTGCCCCCAATCCATATACCGTTTCTGTGGGGAAGGCGACCAACCCCCCATCACGGATGATATGGGCGGCAATTTGGATGTTTTCATCATCAGGCTGGTTTGGATTGACCTGCAAAATGCGAGTCTTGGCGAAATAAGACACAAAGGCGCTCCAATTAGACATGAATAATTCTCAAAACTTTCTTCATTTCAAAAATTAAATATAGTTCTACACACGATTGTTTAATTTTTCTTAAATTTAATGGCGCATTATTTTACACCAATTTTTGATGTGAATATAGCGTAATGCTAATACACTTACTTTACAGTACCATTGTTAACGCTTACTCATGAAATGATGATAAATTAAAAT
>PGTJ01000628.1 GCA_002794515.1 Phototrophicales bacterium | reverse complement strand
GTCATGGCAAGTGGTTGATGATGAACCGCGACTTGCTCACGGTGGATGTGCCAAGTTTGTTAGAAGAGGCGCGGATTTATGCCGAAAAAGTAGATGCCTTCCTCATCGAACACGAAAATGATGTCCTCAAGAAGCTCATCGCGGTGGGTGGGGTAGAACGCGCCGAGAGTTTTGAAGTGCAAGTGAAAGCGCGTATCACCGATCCCGAAATCGTCCAGAAATTGCTCAAGAGTCATGAAGTCGAGATTTTGCGTCATGCCCATTATCGGCAGTACGACACCTTTTTCTTGTTCGATACGCCCGAAATGGGGCGTGTGCGCTACCGTGAAGATGATAAACTAGACGAAAAAGGCAATGTGATCGAAGTACGGGCGCGCCTGACCTATACCAGCCCCACCAAAGAGCGGTCATTCGACTCGGCGATATTGCTCTCGCGGTCACGGTTTATCGCCCCTGCCGATCGCCCGTTGCGTTTTTATCGAGAATATTTCCAAGCGGCAAATATCGTCAATTTGAGCAAAGAGCGCAAGCGGTGGCGGATTTTGTATCAGGATGTCGTGTATTTCATCAACATCGACCACCTTTTCGAGACGGCTGAGGATGAGATATACCTCGAAATCAAATCGCGCACATGGTCGTTGTCGGATGCACAGCATAAGGCAGAAGGCATTCAACGGATGCTCGGCGTTTTGGGCATTTCGCCAGACAATTTTGTATATAAAGATTATCTCGAATTGCACCAAGAGGGTGCT
>PGTJ01000408.1 GCA_002794515.1 Phototrophicales bacterium | reverse complement strand
TCTTCTTCGCCCCAAATAATCAAAATCGGTTTATCGAACATGGCAAATGCTTCTAAATCGATAGGTGTACCACCTTCACGGGCTTGGAATAAAGAGATGAGCGCTCCTTCCCAGCCATTCACCCGTAATACGCGGGCATAACCATCTCGAATCTCTTGTGTGACCTCGAAAGAAGGATGATAGGCGCTGATGAGGATGCCAACAAAGCGGTCTGGTGTTAAAAATTGGCGTACCAGTCGTTGTGCGGTTGGATTTTCGGGGTCTAAGCTCGCCGCCATGCTGGCGATGCCCCCAATTGGCGAGCCACCACTATTGGCTTCGGGTGTACGTTCTGGATTTTGGGATGGCACTGCCACACCACCCGCCACAAAGATGAGCGCATCGACTCGTTGTGGATATTGTGCCGCAATGTACGAGATAACCCCGCCACCCGCGCTATGTCCGACAAATGTTGCCGTTTCGATGTTCAGAGCATCCATCAGGGCGATGGCTTGTTCGGCTTGGGTCGATGGCGACAAATCTAAATTCGGTGTTTTATCAGATAATCCAAATGGCGGGCGGTCGTATGCCACCACACGATAACCCGCTTCGGCGAAGACATTCATATTATCACGCCATGTAAATGTAGATCCGCCGAAACCGTGTAAGAGCATCACCGTAGGGGCATTTTCATCACCTAATGCGATGTAATAAAATTCGATGCCATCCAATGTGATGAATGCACCATCGGGGTCGGCTAAATCTTGGGGGGGTAGGGTGTCTTGTTGGGCGAACACACTGCTACCGATGAGCAAACAAACTATCAGGAGTAACAATAATTTTTTTATCATTTTTTATCCTCTTTTTTTAAGTGTGTATGTGCTTCGAGTGCTATTTTACGCGCCGTGTCGTGGTCGACAATGGGCGCGGGGTAGCCGTGTGGCGGATTGGGCATGGTATGTGGGGCGTGGATGTATTGATCGGGTACATCTGCCAATTCGGGTATCCAATAACGGATAAAATCACCAGAGGGGTCGAATTTTTCGGATTGAGTGTATGGATTGAAGATGCGGAAAAATGGCTGGGCATCTGTGCCTGTGCCTGCTGACCATTGCCAACCGCCATTATTGGCGGCGGTATCGCCATCGAGGAGGTGTTGCATAAAAAATGCCTCGCCCAAGCGCCAATCGATGAGCAAATCTTTCGTCAAAAAACTGGCGACAATCATCCGCGCACGGTTGTGCATCCATCCTGTTTTCAATAATTGGCGCATTGCCGCATCCACAATCGGATAGCCTGTGCGCCCCTCACACCATGCTGTGAAGTGGTGATGGTCATATTGCCAGGTCATATCATCAAATTTAGGGTTGAAATTGCGCGTCTTGACGTGCGGAAAATGCCATAAAATATGCGTATAAAATTCGTGCCAGATGATTTCATCGACAAATGTGCTGACTGAATCGCGCTTGTGGTTGGATGATGTGGTTTCGTATGCCTCGCGTGCGCTCCAATAAATATCGCGTATAGACACCAGTCCAAAACGGATATAGGGTGATAAAAAACTGGTTTGTGTTTGTGGATTATCCGATGGATTGCCCAACCGATTGCGCCCATCGGCATAATCATATACACCACGTCCCATAAATTGAGATAGCAAATCGCGCCCATATTCAGATGTCGCGGGCGGGATTTGTACTCCGTGTTGGCGTATAATCGGAAATTTGGCTTGAGGCAGGTGCGATATATCATAAAAATGTGTGGGATGTATATCGACACAAGTCGGTTTTTGTAGGGTGCGCCATTTATTTTTGAATGGTGTATACACGGTATATGGTTTGCCGTCTGCGGTAGCAATGGCATGTGGTGGCACGAGCAAGCGGTCATGAAGCGGGTGCATGACGATGTTCAGCGATTGTGCGATCGCCTCATCTCGTTTGCGGGCATAGGGGGTGTAATCTATCCCATAAAATAAATCAGTCGCGCCTGTTTTATCTACCAAATCTGCCAGCACATCGACAGGATTGCCGTGCGCCAGATATAAATCACCACCCATTTGACGTAAATCATCGCGCAATGCAGATAACCCGTTCAGCATGAATTCCAAACGGGCAGGACTAGCACGCTTGCTCTCTAAAATAGCGGGATCAAAGATGAACACAGGCAAAATCGGTCGATCGGTTTGCATGGCATGATACAGGGGCAGATGGTCATATGTGCGTAAATCACGCCGATACCATACAATCACAGGTGTCATGA
>PGTJ01000299.1 GCA_002794515.1 Phototrophicales bacterium | reverse complement strand
TTCGCGCAACATGTTGACCAAATCTTGGCGCTGGAGCGCACCGGCAATCCGATTGAGAGCGCTAATCAAAAAACGCGGTGCACGACTGGTCTGGCGGATGTAGCGGCGGAGCGCCAAGTAAATCATCAGCGCCTCTTTGGGGCGGAGAGATAGGGAATACTGACTTACTGACAAATCCAAACGATAATGCCCGCGCTCGACCTCGTAAATCGGTTGCAGGTCGTCCTGCAATTCTTGAAGATAGCGATACGCAGTGGAGGCATTGCATCCTAATCTATCGGCAATATCGCGGATGCTGATGCCATCGGGGTGTATTCGTAATAAATGAATGACTTTTTCTAAATTTTTTTGCTTATTATTCATAATCGTGTGTGTAGTATGGTTAAAATAAGGCAACATACCCCTATTGTAGCGCATGATTTTTGCAAAACCCGCAAAGATTTGGTTAGAAAATTGCAATTGTCGAAAATTGCACCCGCACATCACCTCATTTTTATTACTTAGAAATTGCCGTATATGTAGTGATTTATATTTTGATCTACATTTATAGATTATGCCTTGATTGCTAGTTGTGCTATTTCGCTCGCCATCGCATCGGCTCAAAGCCGATGGCTATTTTTATTCTAAAAGCCCTCTCATGGTCTGATTCTTGTCTGACTTTGTGACATGGGCTTATATTCACCAGGACGAATTGTGGCACCTTTAGTGTGCTTTACGGCGATTAGCAAGATGCTCAATTAGCAATCAAGGTAATTCAAATGTCAACAACACCCGAAGCACAAAAATAAGAGCAGTTGCCAATCTCTTGACAAATGATGAAGAATGTGTTTTAATAATGTGAACGCTCACATTAATAAATGTTTAACGTGAGTGAGGTGATGATAAAGGAGGGACTGAGGGAAAATAAGTTTAGGATAACTGTTTTATCATCAGAGGAATGTGGGGAACATCAAAATAAAGCGGGTTCAGAAAGATATTGGCTCTCGATGGGTCTGTGTGTCGTGTCGCTCAAAACTTGCCACAGCATCCCCATACAAGTGCCTATACATAGTATGAACGCAAATTGGCAATCAGTCAAGAGTGTATTACGATTTTGATTGTGATTGCCCATCGTCAAAGTAGTCTGTCTGATAGGTATTGATGCCTACTACTTCGATGTACTTTAACATACTTAGAAGCAGTGGAAAATTATTCAATTTTTTATCAACATCTATCAGATGTTAGGATGTTACTAAATAAAATCGATAAGGAGATTTTGAAATGCGATTTGTAAAATTCAGTTTCGTTCTGTTGATCTTACTCGCGCTGTTCGTACCCGCCCTTGCCCAAGAAGATGAAAAAGATGATCGTGGTGCTGGTCTGACCATTGGCTTCTCGCAAATTGGTTCAGAAAGTGCTTGGCGCACCTCGTTCACCGAAGCGGTTATCGCCGAAGCCGCCGAACGGGGCATTAATCTGCTGTTCTCCGATGCCCAACAAAGCCAAGAAAATCAAATTGCGGCAATCCGCGCTTGGTTGGCGCAAGGTGATGTCGATGCTATCATCCTCGCCCCTGTGATTGAAAGTGGTTGGGATGATGTGTTGCAAGAAGCCGCCGATATGGGTGTGCCTGTGATCATCGTTGACCGCAATGTGAATGCCGATGAGTCATTATATGTCACCCGTGTGTCATCCGATTTTGTGCATGAAGGTCGCTTAGCCGCGGCATGGTTGGCACAAGAGACCTCTGGCAATTGCAACATCGTTGAATTGTACGGCACAGTGGGTTCTGCCGCCGCCGAAGACCGTCACAAAGGGTTCATGGATGTCATCAATTTGTTCGGCAACATGAAAATCATCCAATCTCAAACGGGCAATTTCGTCCGCACCGAAGGCAAACAAGTGATGGCGAGCATCCTCAGCTCGGTCGACCCCAGCACCATTTGCGCCGTGTTTGCACATAACGATGATATGGCGATTGGCGCAATCGAAGCCATTAAAGAAGCAGGCTTAGCCCCTGCCAAAGACATCTTAATCGTCTCGGTCGATGCCATCCCCGATATTTTCGATGCCATGGATGCTGGCGAGACCAACGCCACAGTGGAATTAAGCCCATTCATGGGTGGTCCTGCCTTTGATGCAGTGGTCGCTTATCTGAATGGCGAACAACTCCCCAAATGGATCCCAGTTGGTGGTGGATTATATACATCCCGTGCCGACTACGATGCTGATCGTTAAATCGCCAGCCCACAAGGGGGCATTTTGCCCCCTTTGAACACACTAGGATAACATCTTATGACCACAAATCCACAACAAACGCCCCCATTGCTCGAAGTGAGAGGGCTTACCAAGACCTTCCCTGCTACTGTTGCCCTATCTGAAGTCGATTTCACCTTGCAAGCGGGCGATGTGCATGTCTTGGTCGGCGAAAATGGGGCAGGCAAATCCACCCTCATCAAACTCATCACAGGGGTGCATCGTAAAGATGCGGGTACGATTTTATTAGAAGGCAAAGAGATAGACCCGCGTAGCCCGCGTCATGCCCAAGAGCTGGGCATTAGCACCGTGTATCAAGAGGTGAACCTCATCCCTACCCTATCGGTCGCCGAGAACATCTTTTTGGGCAGGCAACCTATGCGTTGGGGCATGATTAATATGCGGGCAGTTGAGCGACAAGCCAAACAGTTGCTCAAAGATTTTCATGTCGATATTGATGTTACGCGAAACCTCTCAGCTTATTCGGTCGCCATTCAACAAATTGTCGCCATTGTGCGCGGGGTGAGCCTGTCGGTCAAGGTGCTGATTTTAGATGAACCCACCTCTAGCCTCGATCATAACGAAGTAGAGATGCTCTTTTCCGTCATCCGCTCATTGCAAGCCCGAGGCATGGGGATTATCCTCATTACCCACTTCTTAGACCAAGTGTATGCCATTGCCAATCGGGTGACTGTGTTGCGAAATGGCAAAAAAGTGGGGGAGCATCTCATCTCGGAATTGCCCCGTGTGCAATTAATCACCGAAATGCTCGGCAAAGAATTGACGCACGACACCAATAATCATAATCATCATGCCACATCGCAATATGCCGATAGCGACCTGTTCTTGAAGGTGCGTGGATTTGCCCGCAAAGGCACAATCGAACCCTTCGACCTCGATATCCATCGGGGCGAAATTGTCGGCTTGGCGGGCTTGTTGGGGTCTGGTCGCACCGAGATGGCACGCCTGATTTTTGGCATCGAACAGCATGATAGTGGCGAAGTCTATATCAACGGGCAACCTGCCCGCATTAAATCGCCCCGACATGCGATTCGTTATGGATTTGGCTTGTGTCCAGAAG
>PGTJ01000669.1 GCA_002794515.1 Phototrophicales bacterium | reverse complement strand
TCGAATGTGCCACCACACATTTTTGAACGCTTTACCCTCGCCTATCCCACAAAACATCGCCCAGCACGCATCACCCGCCGCTTTTCGACATCTACCGATGCCAATCCAGATACCTACGAAGGGGTCGATATTAATACCGAAGCGGGTGCCGATATTTTATGTGCGGCATCGGGCAAGGTGGTCAAAGTGGTCACAAATAACGATTCGCTCAATTATGGGGCATATGTGCAAATCGCCACAACAGTGGAAGGGGTGACATACACCACCACCTATGCGGGATTGAAAGATATTAAAGTGCAGAATAATGCCGATGTCAAAGTGGGGGATGTCATCGGCAAAGCCAGTGGCGATGCACTGAAATTGGTCGTGCAATCATCTGCTGGGGGCTTCTCTGAATTCAAATTGCCCAATGTGGTCGACCCCACCTTGTTCATTTATTGGTCAAATTTACGCCTGCGCCCAACTGGCAGTTTGCGCGTGCGCGACAAACCAAATACCGATGGCAAAATTTTAGCCACCCTGACCACCAGTGACCTCGTAGAAACGGTCGAGCCACATGGGCGTGTATTGGCAAAAGTGGGTGTGCCGAATCAGTGGATCCGCTTGCGCCGTGCAGGGACAGAAGAAGC
>PGTJ01000481.1 GCA_002794515.1 Phototrophicales bacterium | reverse complement strand
TCACACAACCGACCATTGCCCCTCAAAAATCGACACCGCCGCCACCCGATGAACCACCAGCAACAGGCACACCGCCCATCATCCCCAAGCAGAAAATCGCCAATGATTGGGGCGAATTGCTCAAGGTGTTGCATCGCATCAACAAACATGCCCCTGCTGTGTTAGAATATTATCGTGTTTATCGGGTAGAGGGGAACACGGTTTATCTGGCGACCGATAACCAACTGTATTTTGAACGCTTGCATAACCAAGCAGAAAAATTAGCCGTGATAGAGGTGGCATTCAAAACATTGTATCAGAAGCGCCTGCGCGTGCAGGTGGTGATGGTCTCTGATATTAATCAACTCGACCGCGAACTCGACCCCAAGCTCAAAGACCCCATCGCCCAAGAGGCGGTGACATTGGGTGGTGAGGTGAAGCCAGATGCGCCCAAAGCGCGTAAAAAGACCAAAAAAGAGGGTGATGAAGCATGACACAATTCACACGTAGGCAATTTTTGGCAGGATTAGGGGCAGGGGGTATGTCGTTATTCACGCCGAAATATCTGTATGACCTGACAAAGGGTGCGAGTTTAGAGAAGCGGATTACCGTCATTCGCAAAGGGCGAGAAGATCTACCTCATGTGAGTCTGACATTTGATGATTGTTGGTATGAAGATATCACATTGCAACTCGCCACTGCTTTTGCGGAACGTGACCAAAAAGTAACATTTTTTCCTGCAGGGGTGGCGATTCGCGCCAATATCGACCGACCAACCGAAGGACATGACAATTTGTATCTGCGTTTATACGAGATGGGACATGAATTTGGATGTCATACCTTCACCCATCCCGATATTACCGATTTAACCACTCGTCGTTTGATCTGGTGGGAAATCCAGCCTTGGATAGATGTGCTGAACGAAGCACTCGGATTTGAATATACCCCTGTGGCTTTTCGTCCGCCTTATGGCATTGTCACCAGCGCTTTATACGATGCGCTTGCCCGATTCGACATGCCGTTGGTATTATGGAGCGCAGATGTCGGTGATATTTCATGTACACCGCAATATTGTCAAGACGAATTGTCTGGTCGCATGAGTCGTGTGGCAAAAAATGGAGCAATTTTATTGCAACATACAACTGCTCCCTCTGTTGAATTTGTGGATGCCCAACTCGATATTTTGCGTGAATTGGGATTAGAAAATGTGTTATTATCACAAATGCTTAGTGCATTGAATGAAGGAGAAACAACTGATGGGTAAAGGAAAAGCGAAAAAAGGTGGATTTGGTGGTGCAATGCCCGATCGTTCTTCGATGTTGCGCCAATTAGAGAAGATGCAAAAAGATATGGAGCAAGCCCAAGCCGCGCTCGAACACGAAACACTCGAGGTATCGGTCGGTGGTGGTGCGGTTACGGTCGTTATCACAGGTCATCAGCGCATTAAAGAAATTCGTCTTAGCCCCGATGCAATTGATACAAGCGATGCCGAATGGGTGAACGATTTACAAGATATGTTGGTGGTGGCGGTGAATCAAGCCATTGAACAAAGTCAGACGATGGCAGCAGAACGGCTTGAGTCGATTACGGGTGGTCTGGGTGGGATGCCCGGT